>CALFBW010000100.1 GCA_937951415.1 uncultured Chitinophagales bacterium
GTATATAGCTCAAGAGTGGGTATCAAATCTGTAGTACTTGCACCCTCCGATTTTAATCGTTGTAGCAACTCCTTCGCACAGGGTTCATAATCGTCTATGCCCTCTGACGAAATTTGAGCATCGGCATTTATAGACAGCATCCCTAAGATGAGTACCACCAATGAAGAATAAATCCTTTTCATTTAGTAAAATTTTGGTTAGTTTTTTTTCCATTTAAATCAACACTAGACATATCTCAACCTATCCAATTAATTCTTTTTCAAAAATTAATCAGTCACAATTTGTTTCTAAAAAGAATTGCTAACTACACAATCCTTCATAGCCATCTCTTTCAAGGGCAAACAAATGCCAATGAAAAAAATAGATCAGCAAGAAGTTATTCAAAACCTCCTGTTGAATTATACCAATTCCCGTAGGTAAATTCCCCTTTGTCGTAGATTGAAAACGAAGCCCCCGCCGATGTTTTCAATATGATACCCTTTAAAGTATAAACTCGAAAACTAAGCGCTACTTCCCAGATAGACTTTGAGCATTTTCGATACTTTATTGCAAGTTAGAAATAACATTGGATCACACAAAATTTTTGGGAGTAAAAAATAAGACAGATGGAATCAAGGCATTCCATATCAAGCATTTAGGCAGCTTTACCTAGAATTTTTACTAAGCGCAAAAAACCCTATTATCAAGAATTAGAAAGGAACATAAAGATCACCCCTTTTTCAGCACTCAAAACATTGATTAACAACAATTTAAATAAGCTAACTACAACTTCAAGTAAAAGTCTCTTACCATCTCATAATAGAGCGGAGTATAAGCATTTCGCTGCTCTAACTGCATGACAATCTCATTCGTTTGCTCATTTGTTAAAAATTCGCAATCAAGAATCAATTCGATCAAAACTCTGCTAACTGGCTTATCTTTTTTGGTTCTTACAAAACATATGCGAGATTCCGAGAAACCAGTAGACCTGACCATCTCTTGAAATCGTTCGAACTCACCAATCGGTAAAACCAAAGAAAGCAATCCCGATGGCTGAAGCAGTTTTTGCGATAGTTTTAGAAGTTGATTCAAATGCAAACTACCTTGATGTCTTGCGCTTTTTTGATGATCAATTTCAGGTAAAGTTCCAGCACTAAAAAATGGAGGATTGGAGATAATATGATGATAAAGGGCGCCTTCATTTATTTCCAAACAATCATTGACATCTCCTTCAATCAGATTTAGACGAGATCGCCAGGGACTTGCTTCGAAGTTTTTTTGCGCATAAAAGGCACTAGAAGAATTAATCTCAACAGCATCAATGAAAACATCCGAAAAACGCTGCGCCAACATTAAGGCAATCAATCCAGTTCCCGTCCCTACATCTAAAACCTTTTCCGCCTGTTTTAATTCAGCCCATGCTCCTAGCAAAACACCATCTGTACCCACTTTAAATCCATCGGCGGATTGATCAATAGAAAACTGCTTAAATCGAAAAATTCCGGGCTTGCGTTTCACACTACTTATTTAATAAGCCTAAACAATTCATTTTCCATTTTGGAAAGATCTCCAGTATTCTGATTTTTCACAAAGAGCAATTTTCCTTCCGCGTCAACTATTATATAATGCGGAAGGCCCGAAAAGCGATAATCTTTTTGAAGCTGCTCCGACATTTCTTTGTCAGCCAAAAGATTAATCCCACGAATATTCTCATTTCGATTGATCATCCCTAACCAATCTTCACGCTCATTTTTGATGGCAATATTAATAAACTGAACACCTTTCTCTTCCCAAGCTACTTTTCGACTTTTATTTAACTCAAAATTATTTATACAAGGCTTACACCAAGTAGCCCAAAAACTAATGAATACGTATTGACCTTGAAATGCCTTCAAGGATACCAAGCTGCTGTCAGCTGCATACAATTCAAACTCAGTGGCCGGAGCGCCCGTTGAAAATGCAGAAATCTCTCCACTCAATTTCAACAACTCATCCAAAATCCAAGGATTTTCAATACCTGCTTCGAAGGCCGTTTTTCTCGAATTGTAAAAATCTATATTTCGACGTTTCAATTGCTTCGCCAAAATCTTCGCTTGCAGTAACTCTTTCAAGCCTCCACTTAACTTAGTAGACACAAGCTCGTAATAGTCCTCAATCGGAAGCATAGTCGGTAAATAGGGCTGCTGGCTATGAAATTGAATGTATGCAGCCAAAAATCGAATGTATACGGGATTCTCTAAATACTGAGCCTCTCCCAATCCCAATGCAAACAGCTCCGATTCCAATCCCGGATATTTATTCAAAAAATCCTGATACGAATAATCACGGTGCGTACTCAAAAAGATCAACACATCACCAGCCCACTTTGCACGGATCTCCATATCTAATAAGGATCTAAAATTCGAATCTACCTCAGCTGCCAAAGTATCAAGCGCTAACAATTTCTTCTCTTTCCTTCGATCCACTTCTTTCCCGTAATTATCAAACGACAATTTCTGCATCATTTCTAACTGGTTCCTTCCATAACCAAATGAAAATTGTGGCGTTTGAGTATGTTGAGCTGGGCGCTCGTAAGGATACAAACGATTCAAATCATTCGCCACTTTCGTTTTTTCACTGCCGCGTCCACTCAGCTTAGCCATGTGCAAACTTCCCGCATTGAAATTTATTTCCAAACGATCTCCAGGTTCCAAATACAAGGGAATGGTCTGCCCAGAAAAGTACAATTCGTATTTCTGCAACTTCTCTAATCGAATGGGCAAGTAAAATTCCCCCATCGGATTTACATCTGCTTGTAACTGCCCTTTCTTTTCGAGCATCACATCTTCCAACCAAGTGATTTGCATCAAGGTAGATTCTGCAAATGCTACTTTTCCAAAAATCAGCGCTTGCCCTTCAGGGGCAGCCACCAAACTACTAGTCGCAAAAACGACGATAAACAACAACCTCCACATGGCGCTTTCTCTTAATTTGGGCATGAAAATAGGAGTAATAAATGATGGTGACAAAGGAGAAAAAACAACATATCTCTCTTTTGACTATCCGCCCAACACACCATAAATAGTAGAAAGCCAGTAAAAGTGTGTGAAAAGAAGCGTATGCATCGAAAGAGATACTTCGCATTGTCTCGAAGCAAGCCCTATCTTTGCAGCCCTTCGGGAACTATACAGAAAGAAAAGCCCTTTACAAGCCATGAGCAAGGAAATTACGAGCAGAGAAGCCGACTATTCGAAATGGTACAATGATATTGTACAGAAGGCCGACATGGCCGAGCATTCAGCAGTAAGAGGATGTATGGTCATCAAACCCTATGGATTTGCCATTTGGGAAAAAATGAAAAGCATACTAGACGCAAAGTTCAAAGAAACAGGTCATGTGAA
>CALFBW010000101.1 GCA_937951415.1 uncultured Chitinophagales bacterium
CTGTAGATCCTGGCTGCGACGATGGTATTTGCGCAAATGGTATAGAAACTTGGGATGGCTGTCAATGTCTCGCGGGAATCCCGCCAGTACCTTGCGTCGATGATGGCGATTGCGCCAATGGCTTTGAAGTCTGGGACGCCGCTACCTGCATGTGTGACATCATTGCTCCGGCCTTCGGATGTACGAACCCTACGGCCGACAACTTTGATCCCACTGCCACTTGCGACGATAACTCTTGTACTTTCCCATGTCCTGATCCAGGGAACTGTGATGATGGAGATTGTGCAAACGGGGTAGAAACCTGGGATGGCCTTCTTTGTCAATGTACCAATGGAACACCTCCGGTACCTTGTGTTGACGATGGGGATTGTTCCAACGGATTTGAAGTTTGGGATGCCACTTCATGTGTATGTACGATTGATCCAGCTGTCTTCGGTTGTACAGATCCTGCATCGGCTAATTTTGATCCAACGGCAAACTGTGACGATTCTTCTTGTACCAATCCATGTAGTTTAGATCCTATTGCTGTGAGCGATCTTATTTGCGACGATAATGGAACAGCGAGTGATTCAAGTGATGATACCTTTACTTTCGACTTATTTGTCTCAGGTACAAATACAGGTGGATCTTGGGTAGCGACTGACCCGAACTTAACAACTGGTTTATACGATGTGGTCATGACTTTTGGTCCTTTCCCAATTTCGGGTGGAAGTATCAGTTTCGATGTCAGTGACCTTGTAGATGCTACTTGTTTGCAAACGATTATAGTAGACCCGCCTGCGACTTGCTCAACGCTCTGTGATATTGAATACCAACTCACAGATGTTAGCTGTCAGGACAATCAAACTCCTACTGATCCACTAGATGATACTTTTACTTTTGTATTAAATGTTACTGATATAGCGAACGGTTCCAATGGTTGGAATGCCACCGATGCCCTTGCTACAACCGGTGAGTATGGAGTAGATGAGGAATTCGGTCCTTATGCTATTGCAGATGGAGCGTTGAGCTTCACCATACTGGATAATGCCGATGATCAATGTGTTACTTTGGTGGAAATAACACCTCCCAATACTTGCTCTGACCAATGCGCTATAACAATAACACAGATCGATAATCTGTGTGACGATAATGGGACCTTAGAAGACTCCAGTGATGATACCTATACAGTAGATTTGATCATAAATGGTCAAGGAACTGGCGGGACTTGGACCTCTAGTCTTGCAGACTTAAGTACTGGTTCTTTCGGCGATACATTAACAGCTGGACCATTTAGTATTTTTGATGGAACGGTCGATATCACTTTTGTTGATGAGTTCGATGCAACTTGTGAAGAAATGATCAGTTTAATACCTCCAGCACCTTGTTCGGAGTTTGTCGAACCTAAAGTCTTAATACCTTCAGCATTTTCTCCAAATGGAAGTGGAAATAATGAACTGTTTAGAGCGATTGTTGTTCGAGGACAAGTAGAAAGCATCAGTTTAGTGATTTACAACCGTTGGGGCGAAGAACTATGGTCGGGTGATGGAATAAATGATGGATGGGATGGTACCTTTAAAGGCGTACCTCAAGAGTTGGGAGCTTATGTATTCTATGCAGTAGTGATTGGAGAAGATGGAGAGGAAATAGATGTATTGCAAGGTAATGTCACTTTACTACGATAATTTCTGAAATGATTTTTTCATCATGAACTAATGTAATTTTTTGAAAGGCAGAAGACTTTATTCGTTTCTTAATTTTCTAAGTAAAACGGAGCGGAGACAATTACTACATAAATGCAAAACTTCAGGAGATAAGCGTCATGCTTGTCTCCATGTTTTGCTTAATTCTATCCCTGCTGAAGAAAAGCAGTTAGAGGGAGTACTCAGCTTTATTCTCTCTGATCAGTTACACGAGAAATTGCCTCAGGAGAAGGATAAGACCATACGTCGCTTTATTGATTTTTGCATAAAAGAATTAGAGGATTTAAAGCTCCTCAACTATTTGCGGGATCATGGTAAAAGTAGAATGGAGCTGCTGATGCGGATTTCTCAGGAAGGATCGCAGGCCAAATTATTCTCCTTTTATTTATCCAAGACACAGAAATTGGCAGAAAAGGAGAAAGACCTGACTTTGCAATCTGCTTGCATGGATTTTGCCATCGATTTAGCCGGAAGACAACAAAGAGAGAAGAATCGGAAATTGGTTTCTTCTTTACTAGAAAAGAAAAAGGATTTACTAGAAATTGACAATTACCAGCAAGTCTCACATTTCTATAGGCTATTGTCAAATTTGCATTTGGATGATGTTCATTTACTCGAAGAGCTGGGCGGTTTGGAGAGCATTTTAGAACAATTGGAGGCGCTGATTCAAGAATCGAAAAGCACCTACTATACGGCAGAATTGATCATTACGCAGGCGCGTTTTAGTTTCTTCAAAAGGGAGGCCTTCCTCAAGTACATGGAGCGGGCGACAGAATTTATAAGGACAAATGATTTTGTTGTCAGCGATTTGAAAGCACTCAAAAGAAGGATGGATTTTCTTGCTATGGTAGTTGGGTTTCATCAAGGAAAAAACTTGGATGACTTGTGTCGTCTAGGAGAAAATATACTGGAGAAAAATCTGTCGCTCGGTTTCAGAGATTCGATAAGTTTTTTCTATTTGGGAATGTTTTATTTATTAAATGATAAAAAACTGGCTTATCAGGAGCTAATAAAAAAGAATCAAGACTTTTTTATTGCGAAAGAAACCTTGTTTTACACCGATTTCTTGAATGGTCTTCATTGTGTTTTGGAAGGTAAATACGTTGATGCCAGCGAAATCTTTTCAAAGCTGAGTTATGCTCCAAATTATTACATTTCCATCTGGTCAAAACTATTCGAGCTCATAGTTCACTACAAATTGGGGAATGAATCTCTTTGTAAAAGTTTCCGCGATAGAATTAAGCAAACGCTCCTGAAGAATTCTAGCAAAATGTTTACGCAAAATGCGAATAGATTTATTCAAAAGAAAATGGCAAGAGCATTGTCTGGTAGAAAATTGAAAATAGCAGACTTAAGTGATCAAAGCCCCTTGCATATTCTGATGTCTTCTTTGATTGCAGAGAAGAAAGACAGAAAATAATCGATTACTTAAGGCATAATTTGCCAACCTTTTCGTGCAGCTAAAGATTTAATGTGCGCAAGATGGTGCTTCGAATGCCAAGCATAAAATGCAATTACTTCTTTTATTAGAAAAGCTCGCTGGTGTTCCGGATGCTCAAAAGTCTGCTCCAAATCTGAAGATGAAAGGGATTGCAATAAATGAACCCATCTTCGATGAATACCCTCAATAATTCGCAACGAAGGTTCAATCGGCATCGATTTGGCATCCAGTAATTCTGCCCAACGGTCTTCGAAATAAGGCTTTATTGTTGGGTTTTCTTCAGTCAAACTCAGTTTAACACGCGTGTAACTATTCATGTGGCTATCGGCACAGTGATGTATCACTTGGCGCACGGTCCAGCCGCCTTCTCGATAAGGAGTGTCCAGTTGCTCGTCACTTAAATGCTCAGAGACCGCTCGTATCTCTTGAGGGAAAGTTGCCAAATCTCCCAGCCAATTACTGAGCATTTTTTCAGTGTAAACGCGAGGTGTTTTAAACTCGCCAATTGGAAATCGTAGTTCTTGTAGGCTAGACATGCTTAAATATATTTGGGAGCAATTTTTAATACTCAATTTCTACGGACCCAATTTTAGCCTTGTTCAAAAACCAAAGATCAAAATCGGTTACTTGAACAGTGCCATCCAAATTAGCATCCGATTTTTCGTAAACCAACAGCAGGGCAGGATTACTCTTCCACTCATCAAAGTCGGTAGTTTGAATCGAACCATCTTGATTAAAGTCGGCTGCAT
>CALFBW010000102.1 GCA_937951415.1 uncultured Chitinophagales bacterium
TCGGTTGTACTGCAGGCGCGGGATCAAGCTGTGGAGGAAGTACAACATAGAACTATTGACCTATCCTTAGCTTCGTCTTAGTTTCTCCCAAAAGCCTTATTGGAAAAGACAGAAAGTTCAAATCAGGTTTTAAGTTTTTCCTAGAGTGTTAGAGCATTCGAAGAATACCACTATTTTTGAGGCAATAAAAAAACGAACGGCCATGGATGCTAGTCAAACACGCTCTCCCAATGCAATCGAGGAGGATTTTTTGCCCCTAAAAGGAACCGATCATGTAGAGTTTTACGTGGGCAATGCAAAGCAGTCCGCTTATTTTTATGAGCAAGTTTTCGGCTATAAATTGGTGGCTTATGCAGGACCTGAAACAGGACTGCGCGATCGTGCCAGCTATGTTTTGCAGCAAGGTAAAATTCGATTGGTTTTAACTACCGCCTTACAGGCAGATTCACCTATTCAGCAACATGTAAACAAGCATGGTGATGGAGTGAAGGTATTGGCGATTTGGGTAGATGATGCGGTTTCCGCTTTTGAGGAGACAACCAAAAGGGGAGCGAAGGCGCATAAAGCACCAGAAGTTCACAAGGACGAATTTGGAGAGGTGACTACCGCTGAAATTCATACGTATGGTGAAACCATTCACCGTTTTGTTTCAAGAGGAGGATACACCGGAGCATTTATGCCTGGATATGTTGCTCGTGAGCCGCTCACAAAATCTACTGATGTTGGTCTCTTATACATTGATCATTGCGTGGGTAATGTAGGTTGGGGCGAAATGAACGAGTGGGTGAAGTTCTACGAAGATGTAATGGGCTTCAAGCTCTTGATAACCTTCGATGATGAAGACATTTCTACAGAGTACTCTGCTTTGATGTCGAAAGTAGTAGCGAATGGAAACGGCTATGTAAAGTTTCCGATAAATGAGCCCGCAGAAGGAAAGCGAAAATCGCAAATTGAAGAGTACATCGAATTTTACAATGGAGCTGGAGTGCAACACATCGCCATTGCTACAAATGATATTTTACATACTGTAGGAGAATTGAGAAACCGTGGAGTGGAGTTCTTACGCGTCCCCGATGTATATTACGATGACTTACTTGATCGAGTAGGGGCGATCGAAGAAGATTTACAGCCCTTAAAGGACCTGAATATTCTAGTGGATAGAGACGATGAAGGTTATTTATTGCAAATATTCACGAAGCCTATTCAAGATCGGCCGACCGTATTCTTTGAGATTATTCAGAGAAAAGGGGCGAAGTCTTTTGGGAAAGGAAATTTCAAGGCTTTGTTTGAAGCCATTGAAAGAGAACAGGCTTTGAGAGGGAATTTGTAAAAAGCATTTGCTAATAAATAATAGAGCGGGACTTGCTGAATCAGTTCCCGCTCTTTTTATTCATTTGTTTGTCCCTAATGAATTAAAATTCGTTGGCTCAGGTATCCTTGAGCAGTATCCAATTGAATATAATATATTCCTTTCTGTAGATCCACTTCTACGGTACGCTCCCCTTGCTCTAGCGTTTGAGATTCTAGTAATTGTCCAAAGTTGTTATACAATCGAAAACCTCTCACTTGACTTGCATCCGTTTGAATAGTAAATTTTCCAGTTGTTGGGTTAGGAAAGATGGAAAACTGAGCTTGATCTAAGCCATCGACAGGAAACATGGACACCATTAAATTCTCCGTAGTATTTGTGATAATAGCAGGATTGAAATCGAAGAAAATAGCGGCTGTATTTTCGATAGCCGTTTCTTCTGCTAATTCTTGATTACTTTCAATGCTATATTTCACAAAGCCGTGAGAGGCTTGTTCATTGATATTGCTATCAGGCAAATAGATATCTAAAAAGTCAAAGGAAAGCTGTCGGTAATCTTCATTTAATTGATAAATGACATCATGGCTACTTGCTATAAATCGGAATGTCGAGAGGTCCAAATGATCACTTAATTTGTCGCTGATTAAAACATTGAATGCAGTATCATTTCCAGTATTTTGAAATCTGATTGTATAGGTGAACAGACTGTCTTCAAACAGTGTGTAGTTCTCATCTCCTACGCCTTCGGGGAAAACTAATTTATCGTTGGGGTCATATGCACATATTAGATCCGAGGCCACTGCTGTACTTTGCAGACCTTCTCCTTCCCAGCTTTCTATTTCTGCATAAAAATTCATTTCCTCCCCAATGAAGTCTGTATCTGGCATTTGAACCATAATATCGATACTGTTGGAATGTGTAGGCGGCAAATCTTCATAGTACCAGTATAGGGTATTGTTCGTTATGGAATCTGGTCCCGGTTCGGCAGAAATAAATTCAATAGCATCATCAATTTCAAGGGAAACATAGCCGCTTGAATTTTGAGTCCCTTCGTTAAAATAGGTCAGCCAAACATTTGTTTCGCGAAAGCAACGAGTAATACTAGTCGTGAGGTCGATGGAATGTTCGGTGAAAATATTGTTAGTTGTCATGGGAAAAGAAATCGTTGTATCCATTTCTTCATCAATCTCTAAAGTTATAGATGCATTGGTCTCCCAAGGGCTCGATATTTCTGGAACGTAATTAAATGTGTAGTCGTCTTTCTCGAAAACATAGAAAAAAGTCTGTCCTTTTTGGACGTCAAAAAAGGGGGTTGTTTCTGGGCTAGCGCTAAAGGAAAGGTCACGCAGATTGGATTCTCCCTCTTCTCTAAGACCATTGCCGTTTGTGTCATTGTATCCATCCAAATGCACCAAAGAATAAGTACAGTTGTTTCTAATTTCTTCTAATGAATTACAATTCGGTAAATTATCTTGAATTACATCGAATTGGCTGTCGTTTTCTGGGGTAAGCAAAAGTGGAATACAACAAGAACCTAAGCTTATATTCCCATCTAGTTTAATATAGCCTCCTAAGTATACAACGTTCCGTAATCCATCTAAGTTCGTAAGCAAGGTATTACCTCTAATGTTGAGAGATCCCGCAAGAATTTCCAAAGAACTTAGTGGGTCGATATCGATAATCTTCGTTGCTATAATAGAAAGAGAATTTCCGATAAAATTAAGAGCGTTTAGTCCTTCTAAACTTGTTAAATTGAGTTCCCTTAAAGAAAATCTTCCACCTACAAAAGTTAAACGATCTAAGCCATGTATATTCTGAATACCATTGTAACTGAAACTTAAATTTCCTCCGACTTTATTAATATTATTGAGACCATCAAGTGTCGATATTTGTGGACAATTGCTGACTCCCAAATCTCCTCTAATTTCTTTGATATTGCTGAGGAATTCTAAATTTTGCAATTTATTGGCTTCCTGAATACTTAATCCACCAAGATGATTTAGATTGTTAAAACCGGTAATGGTTTCAAGCTCAAACAAAAAAGGTAGATAGAGTTTTTCTCTTATCGTATCGAGTTTATTAAAGCCACCAATGCTTGATAAATTTTGAAAACCAATCAAGAGCATATCTCCCTCCACTTTGGTCAACGCGTTCAAAACATTCAAGTTTGAAATTTCCGAATTATCTAAACTCAATAGTAAACTTCCTCCTACGAAATTTAATGAATCTAGACCTGAAAAATCTAGACTTGTTACGTTGTCAGCTGTGACCTTACATGATCCGTTTATGCTCTTGATTCCGATTAATCCATTTAAGCTTTCCAAGCTGGAATTAAAAGCAATATCGATATCATTTCCAATAAAACTTATTGACTCAAGTTCGCTAAGGCTTGTTATTTGCTCATTATGGTGAACGTCTAAATTCCCTCCAATCGATTCTAACTTCTCTAGACCATTCAGACTACTGAGGCTGGTATGATATTCTATAATTAGATCACCTCCAATAGAAACCAGATCATTTAGTCCACTCAAATTACTCAGAGGATTCGCAGAGATCTGTAATTTTCCTTTGATTTCAATAATTCCACTGAGTCCAGTGAGGTTGTAAATGGAGTCAGGAGCAAAACTTCTAATGAAAAGATTACCTTCGATTGTTGTGCAACCGTAGTCTTCCATGAAATTATCAACATCACTTTGGTAGTTCAGGTAGATAATGTTCTGCTCACATTGAGCCCAAATTGCATCAGTGTTTAGAGCGAATAAAAAAAAGAAAAGACAGGCGAATAAAAATTTCTTCATGGAAATGCTTCTTTGCCTAACAAGATAAGAAATATCTTCGGAGCTTGCCAAAAGAAGAATTAGATAAAATAAAAGCTTCTAGCTGTAAAAACAAAAAAAAAGGGACTGAAATAATCAGTCCCTCATCATTTATTTATTATCAATAAATATTAGCTAAGAAGCTACACGCAATTGATTCAATTTCGATTTCAATAAATGCTCTTCCGCATATTTAAGATCAAGCACGAATTTTTTCACTTTCTCTTGAGAAGGTAATTCGAACATGGCGTCTGTTAATATGGCTTCGCAAATAGAACGCAGTCCACGTGCGCCCAAGCCAAACTCT
>CALFBW010000103.1 GCA_937951415.1 uncultured Chitinophagales bacterium
TCGCGTACTTGTCATTCGTTTGCTGCAAACCTGTTCCTAGGTCTGGGATGTCAGTTACTTTTGAAACGCCCGTGGATGTAGCTACCCATATGTCATCGTTGGCATCAACAGCAATTCGGCGAACCACAGGACCTACCAGTCCATCATCCACATCGTAATCTGCCCATTCACCCCCATTGTATACAGAAATTCCGCCTTCAGTCACAAGATAATCCACATAAACACCTGCCCAAACGTAGCCTCTAGAATCGATGGCAACATCCTCTACTGGATTCAACTCATCAGGAGGAGGTAATATGAAAATAATTTCGTGATCTTCTTCCCATATATTCGCCGAATCGAAAACTGAAATTCCATCAGAGTTTCCGACCCATCTTTTGTTGTCTTCGTCAATAGCTATCGAGCGGATTTTATCATTTAACAATCCTTCATCTTCGGTAATAGAGGTCCAATTACCGTCTTTATATATCTGCACACCTCCTAGCGGTGTTCCCATTAAGATATTCCCGTCCAAGTCAGAGGTAACATAATTTACTCCTCCAAAAGGAAGTCCATCAGCCTGGCCGAATGAAGTAAACGTTCCGTTTTCCAGAATGCTTAAGCCGTCGTTATTTCCAGCCAAAATAGTTCCTTCAGGGTATTCGTGAATATACTTCACTCGATTGTCAAGCAAGCCCTCTTCTTCCGTATAAGTTACCCAGTCTGTACCATCAAAAACGGCTAGTCCATCGTCCGTCCCAATCCAAACATCTCCATTGGCAGCAACAAAAATGGCCTTTATGGTTTCATTGGGTAAAGCATTTTCGTCGATCGAATAGTTCGTCCAATTGGTTCCATCGAAATAAGACACTCCATTTTGCGTACCAAACCACACACCATTGTTGGCATCTACGGCGAGACAATTAACGGCGTTATCAATCAATCCATCTTCTTCTGTGTAGTTAATAAATGTTTGAGCAGAAATAGCAAAACTGCAGCAAAACAAGAATAAAAGTGTAACGATATTTTTCATGAAATTTCTTTACTCGATAATTACTTTAAATGTTTGGAAGCCCGACTCGAAAGGAATCTTCAAGAAATAAATCCCAGCACTTGCTGGTCGATCCTGGACTTGAAGTTCATATAGACCTTCAGAAATGGTTTCCTGAAACAAAGATAGTCTCTTACCATCCAAAGCGTACAATTCGATGCTGCCTTTCCACTTATTTACGCTCAGCTGCACCTTAAAGCTTCCCGTAGAAGGGTTAGGAAAAATCACCACATTCTCTACTGCATTGAAATTATTGATTCCTGTCATTTCTTCATTGTTGTATCCAAAGGTTGGGAATAATTCCTCGAAGGGTCCAGTTCCGTTTGGAATCCTGCCCCAAGATTTATTCTCAGTTTGAGCAGGATAAATGAGTGAGTCTAAGATGGTGCCATCAGCGTATGTTAAAGTCAAAAACTCTCCCAAAGACGACAAACGAAAGTTGGCGTGATCGTAACCTTGGCCTCCGTTTTCATCTGCCCAAATATTTAGATAGGCATCTGCTTCAACTATTACGTTCGGCAATGCCCATTTTGTTGGGTTACCTGGTTCATCACTTAAATACATGCCTGCCGTAGATATGGCATTGTTAGAAGTATTGTACAATTCGATCCAATCATCAAACTCCCCTTCATTATCGGCAACCGTGTTGATATTGGTTGCCATTAACTCATTTATTTGCAAGAAATTCCCTTCTAATGGTGTAAAAAGGGAATAGAATTCACGTGCAGCACGTTCTGGTGCAAAGCGCCCAGCAGCTTCATTTTCTGCGTAAAAATAATATTGGATGCTATTACTGGTATTTAATAACTCATAACTAAAAATGCCATCGCCAGCAATTTCATCACCTGATGTTCCGTCATCTTTCATTTCTACTTTTGTAAACCAATCTGATTCGCTGTAACGATAGTAGAACAATGCATTTTCCGCATTTTCGGTTTCCAGGCGAAACAACATACTTCCATTCAAGCTCAGATCTTGTGGGCTATTATCGAAGGCATTTATTGTTGGTGCTTGAGAAAGTCCCGACAAATTCATTAGGTAATCCGTTCGATTAGACATGAGATCGGAGATTCCAGGATAATCGATTAAATCGGAAACCGTTGTATAAAGATTGTCTTGAAAATCCTGATAAGAATAAAATTTATTCTGGTCATTTTGTACGGACTGATCAATTACAGCTCGCATGGTTTCTCCACGTAAGAGATAATCGCTATTCAAAAAATTCTCCTCCAAGATGGTGCGCATGTGCGCCAAATACATTCTTTGGTAGGTTTCATTTTCTAAGAGCTTTCGCAGTAAAGGTCGAGGATAGACTGAAACAGAGTTTATATGAGAAAGAGGGTCGATGGTTTTCGCATCTTCGATAGAAAACCCGTCAAAAAACTCTGAGGCATCTGTAAATCGAAAGCTGCCAAAAGACATATTCAAATCCCAAATTAATGGATAAAAGAGGCCATTATCGTCTTGGTATAAATAGTAATTCTGTGCGTATCCAATATAACTATCGAAATTAACCAAAGCATAATTAAATGCATGCATCCACAATGTTTGATCTACTTGAAGAATTTCTTCAATATTCTCCGGCGATTCGTTTAATACATCAATCAACTCTAATAACTCGCTCCAACCTTTTTCTGATCGCAATTCATAAAGGGAGAAATAATCAGTGGAGTCTTGTCCAGGGCTGTTGTTCAAATTGGCATTTTCTCCATCGAAATCTAGTTCTTCAGGATTGCACTTGAAGAAAGGATTATTGTTTGATCCGAAATTATCGGAAATAAAGTCTCCATTTATAGCCTCCACATTTGTATACAGTCCCCACAATTCATTGTTAATAAAAACATTGGCAAAATTCGCTTTAGGGGCTGGCATGTACTTTCGTGCAATCTCGTAAGACAAAACCTCTCGCAAAAAAGAAGGATCTTGAATAACATTACTCAATTTTATTTTATCAAATCCCTTGTAATCTTGCCCATCAATTATATAGTCTAGTTTGATATTAAAAGGATTCTTATCCCGATCTGTACTTACGGAAGAAAATCCCTTGTATCGAATTCCTACACTATCAAATAGTTCTCCATTAATTTCGACGGAAGCCAACAATCGTTGTTCCTGGCCATCAATGTAATATTGATCTAGAATTTCATCCCAATTATCCTCGGCAAAGTATATTCGAATCTCTTCTATCGTTTCCACATCGTAGAAATCTTGGGCGTTTATTCCCAAAAACGAAAAAAGAAAAAAGAAAAGCAATACATGTTTCATAATAATACTCAAGACAGGTTTCGAAAGTAGAAATCCTTATAAATTAAAAAGGGGAAGCATTTAATAAGTGCATTCCCCTTTTATCATTTATTACTTAATTAAACTAATTCTTTGGTGAAAGATTTCCGCTTCATTTTGAACAATACTTAGGAAGTAGGTTCCTGAAGGGAAAGTCGAAATGTCGATTTGATCTACTCCAATTGAATGCTGAATTTTCTTTCCAGAGAGATCAAAAACCAAAACTTCTGTCCCCTGTGGTAAAACGTCTAAACCTTCTAGGAAAAATATTCCTTTAGATGGATTCGGATATACTTTTATGGAAGTATTATTTTCATCAATTCCAGTAGCACAAGGTTCAAGTCCCGTAGAACCTCCTGTACAATCGCCACAATCATCAAGTACAGCTCCGCCATTTACTTCACAATTACAGTCTACATCTTCTGGAGCTACGCCTGTATCACCTCCTACGCAAATGCCACAATTGTCAAGAACAGCTTCACCATTTTCATCGCAATTGCAATCGAATGATTCAGGATCAATTCCCGTATCTCCTCCTACACAAATTCCGCAATCAGAAATTTCCGCTGTACCTTCTGACTCACAAGCACAATCTACATTTAATAATTCCTGGATGCCTTTGTAATCGCAAGTATATCGAAATGCTTTCGCAGGCCCTTCAGGATACTGCCAAACCACATCATCGTTTTGATCCACCTCATACATATATCCATTGGATAGCGCTACGAAAGTGTTTCCATTCGGCAAGCGGTCACTCGCAGATTGACCATTCGAATCATCGATACAAAAGTGACGACTTTCCAGTTCAGTCGGGCCGTAAGCTTGTCCAGAAGTATAAGAAAAATTGAAGCCATCGTAAGGCGGACGAATAATATCGGAAGTAGATCCTCCATTAGGCGCTCCTTCATTGTTAAAAAACATAATACCGCCACCATTAGGACGCCCATCTTCTGGAATCCATCGCGTATCATGAACGGCAGCAGGAATCACTTGCTCTCCACTCATTCCATAATTTCCTGGGTTTCCCCATCGATACAAGATATCACCGCCCATTCCCGCGTTTCCTCCTGTACTTCCCGCAGCTTCTTCCGTAGTAGTGCTGTGATCTATCACATAGATTTCTGAAAAATAACGCGAACTAAAGACGATTTGATCGCGGTCGGCATGATAATCAAGACCATTTGTATGCGCCCAGTCACCACCGCCACCGCCAGGGCCGCCGCCGCCAGGACCGCCGCCGCCAGTAGTTTCCACATTCACGTCAATCTTGTGCGGATTCTCAGCGATAAGACCGTAATTGGGCAAACTGCTGTCAATGTCTTGTACCAAATGATCGTACATATCCCATTGCCAAACGATTTCGCCACCAGTGCCATTTTGCTGTACTTCAATAATTCTTGTCGGATATTTTCCGCCATTACCATCGTAGCCTTTTGCTTGCATTTCTTGTGCAGTGCGTACATCCCATGCAATCATCAAAACATTACCGTTAGGCATTCCGCAAATATCATGGTGGCTCACGTATTGGTTAGAACTGTAAACAAAGTCCCAAACCACATCACCGTTTGGCGCCAATACCTCCAGTCGACCTCCAACTGCAGCCCCGTTCAATGCATTTCCAGGATTGACAACGCCTCTGGCCAAATTCCCATCGGGAAGTAGTTGAACCGCATAATTGCAACCATACTGGCTATTCCACGTATGGGCAATATCTCCTTCAGCATCAATGAGATAGGTCGTATTATCGTTAATCTCACTGTACAATGCAAAACCCTCGAATCCTTGCCCGTAGAGCCCGATTGTACACAAGCCCAACAAGAGTGTCAAAAAGTACTTATTCATATTTTAATCGTTCTTTGATTTCTTATTCTTAGGGTCACGAAGATACTTAGCTCCCTCCTGCAACATAGACACTCGCTGTTACAATAACCTTCGCTTCAAGTTTAGACAATATGTTTTTGTCAGTAATTGTACAATAAAATCAAGATCACGGGGCTAGTATCCCTACAACCCTTTAGAAAAATCAAGATCTGCTCCACAAAATCCCAATATTCCAATATTCCAATATTCCAACTGTAATAGAAAACCATTCAACTCTTCAAAAATTGGCGGCACGGAAATTTCGGAAGTGGTACCAGTAAAAAGAAATCTAACTAGCGGAAAATTTCTAGTGTATCAGGCTAAATCTTTGGTAATAAATGGGTTTACTGTCTTGACCGACCGAGATAAAGTAAGTGCCTGCTGGTAATGCTTGTAAATGCAAGCTGCTGCTGTTTTCGCTTTCCAAAATCAAATTACCTGTCAAATCAAAAACTGACAGACGAATATTTTCTCCTTGCTCTGCAAGGCCAGCAATATAAATGGTTCCCGAAGTAGGATTCGGGAAGATTTTCACCTTTTGATTACCGAATGCTTGCTCATCAATTCCGGTACCACAAGGTTCCACACCAGTTGTTCCACCCGTGCAATAGCCACAATCATCCAAAACAGCAGTTCCATTGACCGTACAATTGCAGTCAATATCAGCCTCTGCAATTCCAGTATTTCCTTCTACACAAATAGAACAATCACCCAGATAGGCTGAGCCATTTAGATCACAATTGCAGTCTACGCTTTCTGGAGCAATCCCGGTGATTCCACCTACACAATATCCGCAATTGTCAACAAATGCCTCTCCATTCTCGATACAATAACAATCGAAGGCATCGTCTTGGATTCCCGTGTTTCCTTCGACGCAAGCTGCACAATCATTAATAAAAGCAGATCCATCATTATCACAATGGCAATCAACGTTCAATAGCGCTTGAATTCCACTGTAATCACAACCGTATCGGAAAGCCTTCGCTGGACCTTCAGCATATTGCCATACCACTTCTCCTTCGGGATTAATCTCATACATATATTCTCCTGACATCGCTACGAAAGTATTTCCATTGGGCAGCCTAGAAGTTGCCGACTGTCCCCAAGCATCGTCCAAACAAATGTGCCGCGTTTCGAAGTCAGTCGGCCCG
>CALFBW010000104.1 GCA_937951415.1 uncultured Chitinophagales bacterium
AAGCGCAGCGTCTCAAGATGTCCCTTTTTTTCCTCAATGGCTTGTGTCCAAGTTCCCTGCGTATATTCATATTGCCCCCAATTTTCTAGGAGATAGTTTCCTGTATAGCTAGCTGTTGCTTTTCCATCGAACATGAGGTCTAAGTCTTTTAGTAAAGCGGATATGATCGCTTCTTCAGAAGCCAAATTGTAATACTTTTGAGTTTCATCACCTACACATAGAAATCCGAGCACATTGGCTTTAGCATCTTTTTTAAAGGAGATATCATAAAAAGTTTTTTCTCCGCTTTCTGCTGTACAAGAAATGGCATCGGGGTAGAATTTTTCGGAAAACTTCATAGCCACCTTAAAGCCTGGATGAAAGGTGACGGCATTTATCGCCTCTCTCTTTTTTTCATTTAATGCTGGAAGAAAAGTGATCATGTCAGACTTAAGAACACCTAAGGAGACCGTGACTAGAACACGGTCTGCTTTGTATGTGTTACCATTTTTAGTCTTAACGATTACAGTATTGCCCGAATAGTCAATTGCAGTTACCGGAGCATTGTATTCAATCTTATGCTTTACGGTTTGCGCAATATGCTCATCAACGAAGTCGTACCAAGTGGAATTTTTGAATTTCGATTCAGGCATAAAATTGTACATGAAGTTGTTTTGCCAATCAGGACTAACTGTGTACGTTTTTCCGTCCCATGTGGCGGTTTGGTTCAAATGATACGGAATGAGTACTTCGTCGATTTCTTTTCCTTTTTTCCCTTTTAATTTGTTCAGTGCAATGGGAGCGCTGTGCAGCCACTCCGCACCCACATCAATGGGGAAATCCGCTAGACTGGTATCTTTTTTTAGCCTTCCTCCATATCTGTCGGTTGCCTCTAGAATGGTGTATTCAATATTGTTCTGCTCTAATACTTTTGCCGCAGCTAGACCAGAAGCTCCAGCTCCAACTATAAGTACTTTGCCCTCATAATCGTAAGTTTTGTGTAAGGCTGTTTCCTTTGGGAGTTTGTTTTCGGCTCTAGCAGCCCACTTAAAGCAGCCCGATAAGACGATGCTCAAAAAAACAGTGAGAAGTACGAATGCAAGATGGTGAAATTTCATGCTCGGATATTTTTCCTTGTATAATTTGCACAAAAGTCTTGGATTTGTCGAAGCTTACCTTTGATAAATGTCACAAAGTTATTGCTTAGGCTTGAAACCCATCGTTAGTATTAACCGTCACGCTGTGATTGTGGTATGCAGATCCTCTCGAATAGACATTTATTTCTAGCTGCTCCTTTCCCTACCATTTTTTGTCTTGAACAGGATGTATATGATCCTAAAGATGCACAAGATGTTCTTTGTGTTATTCGATGAATAAGCAGATCATTAGCTTGTTCGATTATATCTGCAAGCCATCTTGACCATCTTTTTCATCTTAATAAATGCTGCTCTGTCCTAAATTGATTTTGTTTCGTAATTTATTCAATTAGCGTAGTCCTGAAGGGACGGAATATGTCAGCGAGGGGTTTCAACCCTTCGTGCCATGAGGGATGCTTGTACGCATTGATGGAGATGTTTTCAATTTTCGGGGCTCCGACGGGTTGAAACCCCTCGCTAATATTTACCGTCACGCTGTGACTCGAGGCTAGTGATTCGATATTATTTCGAGATTTATTCTAGTGGCGTAGTGCTAACGAGAATCCATCTTATTGTGCGATTCGGTTTAGAATTTTGAATCGGAGTGCCCTTTGGTTGGCTCCAGCGGAGCCCAATCTCAATAGAAAAATCCGTGGAAGCCAAAAAAGCTCCAGCGGAGCGACATGGTTTGTTTCGTCTTGGTTTTTTTTTATTTCTCACCTTAGAGACCAATAATGCTTGAACTAACCATGGTTCTAGAATACCAAGTATTTTTGCAGCAACACATTTATTTATTTTGGAAGAGAAAAAACACCGTGCTGGATTTGTCAATATTGTAGGGAAGCCCAATGTGGGAAAATCTACTTTGATGAATGCCTTGGTAGGAGAGAAGTTGGCGATCACTACCCCCAAGGCGCAAACCACTCGACATCGGATCATAGGATTGGTGAACGGACCTGATTTTCAAATTGTCTATTCAGATACTCCGGGAATCATTGAGCCGAAATACAAGCTGCAAGAATCCATGATGGGCTTTGTGCGGTCGAGCTTTTCAGATGCCGACTTGTTTCTCATTATCTGTGAGTTCCGAGATCGAAATTTGGACATTTTTAAAGATAAGATCGAAAAGAATTCAGCGCCTAAGATCTTTGTCTTGAATAAAATGGACAAAGGGACGCAGGAGGAGGTGCAGGCGGAAATGGATTTCTGGCGAGAGAACATTGAAGCCGATGAATTTTTGACCATTTCTGCCCTAGAAGGCGCAGGGGTAGAAGATTTGTTGGTTTTGATTAAGCGCTTTTTGCCAGAACATCCACCCTATTACGATAAGGAAGAGCTCACCGACCGACCAGAGCGCTTCTTTGTATCGGAGATCATTCGGGAGAAGATTTTCAAAAACTACAAACAAGAAATTCCTTACAGTGTAGAAATCATCATTGATAGTTTCAAAGAAGAGGCGACCATCACGCGGATTGGCGCCATCATTTTATGCAACAGGAAATCGCAAAAGCCTATTCTTATTGGGCGTGGCGGGCAAATGCTGAAAAAAGTAGGTACGGAAGCTCGCTTGGACATTGAGGCTTTTTTAGACAAAAAGGTCTACTTAGAGTTGTTTGTAAAGGTGCGAGAAGGCTGGCGAGAAGACGATAGCTCCTTGCGGAACTTTGGCTATTTGCAATAAAGAGCGATGGCTTTTTCCGCATTTTCGATTATCGAGTAAACAACCGCTATCTTTGCCCTCCGAAAACTAAAAGAGCAGTCATGAGTTTCACCGTAGCCATCGTTGGACGCCCAAATGTAGGGAAGTCCACCCTTTTCAACCGCCTAGTGGGGGCACGGGATGCCATCGTGGATGATGAGAGCGGCGTAACCCGCGATCGTCAGTATGGGATCAGTGATTGGAACGGAAAGCATTTCAATGTGATTGATACGGGTGGTTTTGTTCAGCATTCCGATGAATTGTTCGAAAAGGCCATTCGTTCGCAAGTACACATTGCCATTGAAGAAGCTTCTTTGCTCATTTTTATGGTGGATGTAGCCACGGGGATTACGGATCTCGACGATCAAATGGCGAACCTTTTGAGACGTTCGCACAAGCCCGTGGTTTTGGCGGTCAATAAAGTAGACAATAATCGAAGGCTCTTAGAGGCCAACGAATTTTACAGCCTTGGATTCAAGGAAACTATTTTCGTTTCTTCCATTTCTGGAGGGGGAACTGGTGAACTGCTGGATGCGGTGGCCTTGCACATTCCGGATATTGTGGAGGACCCGAATAATGACTTGCCGAAAATTACCATTGTAGGTCAGCCGAACGTCGGAAAGTCTTCTTTGCTCAATGCTTTAGTGGGCGAAGAGCGCAACATTGTGACCAATATCGCGGGAACAACTCGTGATTCTATTCACACGCATTACCGTCTTTACAACCTCGATTTCTTATTGGTCGATACAGCAGGCATTCGGAAGAAGTCGGTCAACATGGAGAACCTTGAGTTTTACTCCGTGATTCGTGCCTTCAAAGCCATTGATGAGGCAGATATCTGTATGTTGATGATTGACGCAACTACTGGAATCGAAGGGCAAGACCTAGCGATCTTCGGATTGGTCAAGCGAAAAAACAAAGGCGTAGTGGTTTTGGTGAATAAATGGGACTTGGTAGAAAAAGAAACGAATACCGCCCGTGACATGGAGGAACGCATTCGACAAAAATTGGCGCCCTTTAATGACGTGACCATCATTTTTGTTTCAGCCTTAGAAAAAACACGGGTATTCAAAGCCATCGAAGAAGCGCTAAAAGTATTCGAGCGCAGAAAAACCAAAATTGCTACTTCTCGTTTGAATGAATGGTTGGAGGAAGCCGTTGCAGTGCATTCTCCGCCTTCGATTAAAGGGAAATTCATCAAGATTAAATACGTCACACAGCTGCCGACCTATTATCCGTCGTTTGCCTTTTTCTGCAATTTGCCGCAGTACATTAAAGGGCCTTACAAAAACTACCTCGAAAATCGATTGCGCGAGAAATTTGATTTTACGGGCGTTCCATTGACCTTATATTTTAGGAAGAAGTAGGTTTTTAGAGGAAAAGCGCACGTTCGATCGTTATGCGAAATTTGGATAGTGTTTTTAATTTCTCATTTGACAATGGAGAGGAGTTGAT
>CALFBW010000105.1 GCA_937951415.1 uncultured Chitinophagales bacterium
TAAATGCAAGTGGTGTCTACAGGGTTTCCAGAAAACCAGCAATGAAAACCAACCACTTCTTCACTGGCTAAAGTTTCCCAATTGATGTTTACCGTATTGGAATCAGGTAAAGAAAAATCTAATGTCGGAGCAGTGATACAAGCAGAAGGACAATTTTCTTCCAACCAAAGCAATGAATTATTGAGATTTAAAACTCCATTGGAGGTCGTCAATCCTGCCAAGGTATTATTGGGAACGACTCCTTCCAAGATGGATTGTTTTGCCCATAAAGCGGCGGCAGCTGGGTCAATATCGGTCAACTCATCTAAGCCACTACAATTACTTGCATACAATAAACCAATAGCCCCCGTTACATGAGGAGCTGCCGCGGAGGTTCCGCCAAAAGTTCCTGTAGCGCCATTAATATTGAGCGTCCAAACTCCTTCCCCATAAGCTCCAAGGTCAATACTTTCTGCTCCATAGCCTGCGGCATTTAATTTATCATTAAAGTGATTCACATTGGTTACCGAAACGAGATAATCACTGCTACATCCAGTCGGCAAATCTCCTGCTACATCCACATCAATATTATTATTAGCAGTGGCTCCAACATTGAGCACCCCTTCGGCCCCCAACAAATCGTAAACCGTGCACCAGAGTGGCGCCTCTTCTGGCTGCCCTCCATTTACGCCCCAAGAGGCATTCGTGGCGACAACAAATGCGCCTTCTGTACCATTTGAGGCATTCCACATTTCGCGCATTTTCAAGGGATAAGCATAAGCTGTCAAGGCCTGGGCTTCGGTTCCTCCACCCAGCACCACCATTATTTTCGTAGTCCAATTTACGCCCGTCACGCCTTGGTTGTTATTTCCATCAGCTCCTACAATTCCACAAACGGCCATTCCATGATCGGGTAGAACACCTTCGATATCGTCATTTAAGTCGTCGGTATTCCAACCCAAGTAATCGTCTACGTAACCGTTGCCATCATCGTCGATAAGATTATCTGGAATTTCCCCCATATTCGTCCATAAATTATTTTGCAAATCGGGATGTGATAATAAACAGCCATCATCAATAACACACAAAACAATTTCTTTACCACTTGGTGTGGACCCTCCTGTGCTGCGCTCCCAAGCTAAGTCTGCATCTAAATCTGCTCCTTCAGTTCCTCCACTTTGTCCTTCGTTATTGTATTGCCATTGAAAAGGATACTCTCCATCATTCGGAACCGCTCTTTCATTTATTATATGATTATTCTGTGCAATTAAGACCTGCTTTTCGTTTCTAAAGAGATCCAACGCTCTTTTATGAGAATAGTCATTTTTATTAAATGAAAATAAATGCACATTCACAGTTGGCAGAATCACCTGCTCCCAATTCAAGTTTAAGGACGAGTATTTTTTATTTATTGATTCCACAAAAGCGCTTTCGCTGCCTTGAATTTGCAGCAAGACTTCGCCTTTCACGATCTTGCTTTGAGCCTGTAAAGAAAGTCCCTGCCATAAAAGCAATATCAATATTGAAAAAACAAAACGAGTGTTCATAGGCAGTTTTTATAATAACGACTAAAATGAGGAGCTCGTTGCTTGTTATGCTCCACTAAAAAATCAATAAAAAACCGTTTGTTCCAGTTTACCCGTCTTCAAATTCATCCACTGCCGTTTAGATGCAAGAAAATCTGGAAGTACAATATCTTGATCATGCACTGTCAATAAATCGCAATCACGTTCTATCACTTGAATGACAAAATGCTCCTCGAGTACTTGTGAAAGTGATTGAATACGAAATTCTTGATAATCCACTAAGAGCAAAAAGGCATCCGCTTCTCGCAAACTAAAGTGTGCATGGTTATAGGTATTGCCCATTGCCACATAAATACTTGCCAAATCGTTTTCACTAAAAGGCAAAGCGTTTTTGC
This sequence comes from uncultured Chitinophagales bacterium, assembly GCA_937951415.1. Taxonomy (GTDB): domain Bacteria; phylum Bacteroidota; class Bacteroidia; order Chitinophagales; family UBA2359; genus CALFBW01. The sequence continues at coordinate 1,901 of CALFBW010000105.1, forward strand.
GCGTTATTCGTAACATAGCAAGGCCATTCAAATGAACAATAAATGGTGGCATTTCACTATTCCCATTTTTGCGACCTGTCCCCTTGGACTTTGGGCAAATTACTGTACCAGGTTTCTCAAGATCACTAAAGGATCGGACAATTAGTGGAATGGCTTTTTCGAAAAGGGGCTTAATCGTTTTATGATGAATAACCTTCGCTCCATGATAAGTCATTTGCATGGCCTGTTGGTAGCTCAACTTATTAATCAATTGCGCCCTCGTAAACTTTCTTGGATCGGCCGACAAAACGCCAGGAACATCTTTCCAAATAGTCAAGTCCTCCGCGTTCAAACAATAGGCGAAAATGGCAGCCGAATAATCAGAACCTTCTCGACCTAAAGTGGTGGTCATTCCCTCCGCTGTTCCTCCTAAGAAACCTTGTGTAATAACTATATCTTTTTCACAATTCTTGTAAGCCGCGCTGAGTTGTTTTTCTGTTCTGTCCCAATCCACAATTCCCTCCCGAAAATTTCGGTTCGTAAAAATACAATCACGTACATCCAGCCAATTATTAAGCAGCTCATTACGATTTAAGTATTCAGAAACAATCTTCGTGGAGATCATTTCACCTTTCGATACAATTTGATCGTAAATAAATTGCTCGTTTAGTACTTTTCTCGAAGCTATAAATGACCGCAAATGCGCAAATTCTTCTAGGATAGAATCCGGTAAATTTCCTTCAAAAAGTTCGCTTGCAATATCTAGATGTTCTAGCTTTAGTTTCTCCAAAAGCCGTAGGGCTTCTAGACTGTCTTTCCCCTCCTTTAAAAATGCCTTCCAAATTTCCTCTAGGGCATTCGTAGTTTTTCCCATAGCAGAAACAACTACTACCAATTGTTCATTTCCAAAAGAGGAAATAATATTGCTTACATTCTTGACTGCGCTGGCATCTTTAACTGAAGCGCCACCAAACTTAAATACCTTCATCTATCCTTCTCTAAAAATTGCCCATTAATTATTGAGCTTAGCCAAAATCTTTCTGACTTTTTTATTAAAAACAAATAATCAATTACTTTTTCTGAAATAAATTCTAAGTCCCAAGATCACAACAACTATTTCAACGATCAAATAAATGTACATCATACTATTGGAAGGCCCGTCTAAAATTATACCAAGGGCACGACAAACTGCCATTCCTCCTACAATCAAGATGATAGCAATAACAGCCGTTAATCTATTTTGTGCTTCTCTTGCCATGTAAAAGAGCAGCAAAGCAAAACCGAGAGATATCCCTCCGTATGTTGCCCGCAGATCAATCATTCCAGCATTGGAATTCGGAAAACCATCTGTAATGAATTGACTCATGGCTTCTGGAAAAAGACCGAAAGCCACACCATAAAGCAAGAAAACCCAAGCATTTATTTGAACAAAACCTTTCATGAATTATGTATTTGTATCTCCAAAATCTATTTCTCATTCCTCATTTAAAAACCTCATGACACGGTCATATTCGGAACCAAAAGCTTTGCATGACCACCATTGATCTTCAATGCGCATTCCGATCTTTTTATACAAGTTCACTGCCGGCGTATTCCAATCCAAAACTTCCCATTTAATCCCTTTCACCTTGTTTTGCTCTCCTACTTTAAAAAGCTTCTTAATCAACAAAGTCCCTAAACCTTCTCTTCGATATGCCTCTCTGACGACTAGATCATCTAAGTACAACATTTTGCCTTTCCAGCTGCTGTGACAGTAGTAGTACATTGCCATACCTAGTGTCTTCCCCGCTCTTTCTGCAATAAGCAAATGATAAACAGGCTGCTCGCCGAATCCGTTCTCCCGAAGCATCTCAATAGTATTCTCCACCGCCGACTCCTCTTTCTCGAAAATCGCCAGCTCTACGATCATATCTAAAACGTCTGGCAAGTCTTTTTCCGTGCCAGCTCGGATAATTATGTCCTTCATGAGCGTGTATATTCTTAAGAGCTAAGACCAAAATGTCAGGCTAACTCTTCTATCTAGTCGAAGATACGACCTTCAGGCGGTCTACAAAGTGTATGATTGACAATTAGACTAATTCACATTCATCACAAATTACTACTAACCATCAACCATTTATACATACGCATTTATTTCATGCATAAAAGCTTTCGAAAGTTTTGGCAAATGCCTAGTACTCTCAGCATCTTTGCTGCGATTCCACCATTTCTTTATGGATAAATGATTGGAATTGTGCAGCCTAAATTCAACTATAGATGAAACAAAAAGTAATAACCCTCGACGAATTCATTGTAAAAAGACAAATGGAATTCGAGTTTGCATCGGGGGAATTATCAGGTCTTTTAAGAGATTTGGGTTTGGCTTCTAAGATTATTCACCGAGAGGTCAATAAGGCCGGACTAGTGGACATTTTAGGAAGCGTAGGAAATACGAATGTACATGGCGAAACGCAGAAAAAACTCGACGTTTTTGCGGATGAAGCATTTATTAGTTGCTTAAAAAACAGTGGAGAATGTGCTGCAGTAGCCTCTGAGGAGAATGACAACATCATTGTGTTCGAAGAGCGGGAGCAAGCTAAGTATGTTGTTGCCCTTGATCCCTTGGATGGATCCAGCAATATTGATGTAAACGTTTCGGTGGGAACGATTTTTTCTATCTATCGCCGACTAGATGAAAACAGGGCCATAACAGACGACGACTTTTTGCAACCGGGAGTTAATCAAGTAGCAGCGGGATATATCATCTATGGATCTTCCACCATGTTGGTTTACACGACAGGCCATGGAGTGAATGGATTTACGCTTGATCCTTCTATTGGGGAATTCTGTTTATCGCATCCAAATATCACAACTCCGACGGATGGAAATATCTACTCCATTAATCATGGCTATCGCTGGCATTATTCGGATGGTGTTAAGAAGTACATTGATCATTGTATCAACTCTGACGGACTTAGAGAAAAGCCTTATAGCATGCGTTACATTGGCTCGATGGTCGCCGACATTCACCGAAACTTGATTAAAGGAGGGATTTTTATGTACCCTAGAAGCAAGGAGAAGCCTTTGGGAAAACTCCGCCTTTTGTACGAGTGTAATCCTTTATCTTTTGTAGTTGAACAAGCAGGCGGAACCGCCATAAATGGTCGTAAAAGAATTATGGAATTACAGCCTACAGAGTTGCATCAAACCTGTCCTATTTTTATGGGAAGTCCTCAAATGGTAGAGATGTTGCACAATTGTGTTATTACACATAATGCTGCAAAAAAGGAGGGTTGAAATACTCGATGATTCCTATTTATTGATTCGTTCTATTTCTAATATTTCCTGATAGATCAACGCTCTTTCGTCGGTTTTCCACCAAGCGTCGATTCTTTTACTGGCTAAATTCGGCTTCATTTTTTCGTCTAATAAAAGGGACTGAATTTCTTCATAACGCAAAGAAGGTTCTTTTTGGATTGAAGCATCGTCGGAAGCGATTAAGATAGAATCGCCTTCGATTTTATTCTCATCACGGTCGACATTTCTTTCCAAGACCACGCTGTATTGATTGGAATCTTGTGCATCCTCTAAGAAAAGTGCTTCCAAAACCTGCGTTTCTTTGCTCTTGGTAATAAATGCCAAATCAAGCTCCGATTGCCGTTCTAGTGATTCTCCATGATGTAATGCATAGCCGTAAAAATCAAAGAGAAAAAAGAAATCTGTCGAGACGTAATCCCACAATTTTTCTTGATCAATCAAATACGATTTAGCAGATGATTTCAATGCATCAATTTCTTCATCCGACAATTGATCGAACTCGCCAAACAGGCTAATATAAGAATCAATTTTCGCCATTATTTCGACTTCATTAAGCAAGAATGCGGGTCTGCCCTTTCCATTTAATTCTATAATAAATTCCAAACGTTCTGGAAAAAACGGCAACATCCCAGGATTAAAGAAAGCTTCGGGCGGTGTATCTCGGAAGAGAGAATCTATGCTTAATGCTAATAAAATCGTTTCCTCATCAGCCGCTTCTATCACTTTAAGCTTTACCCACTTTTCTCGTTTATCGAATTTATTTACTTCCGTAGAATCGACTGGATTAAAGGCTCTAAGCTCTCGACTTTGAGTGATATGGTATCGGTATTCTTGTCCAAGCAACCAATCCGTTTTTAACAAGACATAACTACTATCTCTTGATGAAGCTGATGTTTCTTGTGCTTGCAGCGTTTGAAAAAAGAAAAAAACAAACGCTAACAAAATCGATACTATGTAATTAAATCTGGCGAATTCGACGCCTCCCCTTTTATTTATTACCATAACTAATTGTGCCAATAAATCGCATTACATCAAGACGCCGTTAACGGCTTCAATTTTAGGAGGTAAATCCGTTTCTCCCAACATTTCACGCAAATCAATTTCAATAACTCTACATAGTGACAACATGGGAATGTCATTGCCCAATCCTTCAAAAGGATTTTCGGAATAATCACCGACTAATTCCATCATAATAAATACCCACGATACTACTACACTGAAAGGGATAGACATCCACGCTCCTAGCTCTCCTATTTTATGAAACTCTGTAACAAAAGCTAGCGGTACTAGAAAAATAAAAATGTAAACGAAAATATAACTCGACGAGCTGTATTGACGCGGTAAAGGGAATTTTTTGATTCGCTCAGCCTTTCCTTGATGGACGTATAATTCATTTAAGATTCCTTGTAACTCCATGTGCCGGAAATCTTCTATGATATTTTCTTCGCGAAGCATCTGCAAATCTTGAGACTGTTGATCGATGATTTGAGTAGCTGTATTTTGATAATTGATTAGACGATCGTGCTCATTTTCGGGAAGAAAGCATCGGAGTTCAATTTGTGTTACTTGATCCCCCAATAATCCTACGCCGAAACGTTTCATTTGCTTTTCTGTGCTTTTTTGCATGCGTTCTCCCTGGCTAATGTGTTCCCACGAAGTTGGAATTAGCAACTGACTTCTCAAGGCATAAAGCCAAGCAATATGCCGATATAATAAACGCTTTTTGATTCCTTGAATTTCAGAAGCACTATAGTCCTTATCAGCAAAATGGCTACTAACAAATGCCTTGGTGCTACTTCCCCAAGCACGACTCGTATTTACAATCGCTCCCCAAATTTTACGGGCTTCCCACAAACGATCGTAAGACTGATTGTTTTTAAAGCCCACATAAAATGCAACGGCAGTACCTATAATGGAAACTGGCAACCAGGGCACATGTAACCACTCCCAATGAGTAAGTTCATGAACGGTGGTAACAAAAGTTGCCCAGATAGTGATGCCCAAAAGATGGGGACCCGTAAAACGAAGAATGCTTAATGGCCCGAAATACTTTTTTACAAACATTTACAATGACTTAATTTATTGACAAAGGTAAGGAAATACGCTTCTTAAAAAGCAGGTGCTATATTAGAGGTAGGGTTTTCCAGATTCTTCTAATAGCCGAAGAATACTGAATAGATTTCAGACTTACAGTTCTGAAATTTCCTTTAAGATTTTGGTCAACTCTACCCTTGCCTTTGAATTACTACAGTGGTAGTGATTAACAATAGTAGAGAATGCCAAGAGTTTGCCCGACTTACATTTTACCAAGCCGCTGTAAGAGCGTACTCCTCCAATGTAACCGCTTTTAGCACGTAAGTTTGCTTCTCCATGGGTGCCTCTCAACATGCCTCTCATACTCCCTTTATCATTGGGGTCGCCAGCTACGGAAAGACTGGTATTAAAAGTCTCGTAGTATATCTCCTTTGTGCTGGCGCGCAGTACTTTACACAGGTTCTTCGTATTAACAGCATTTACTGGTGAAAGTCCACTACCATCAACAATATTAAAAGCATTTAAGTTAATACCTCGACCCAGCCAATAATCTTTCACCGCTTTTAGGCCATAGGCTGAATCTCCTCTTCCATGCACTTTCTTTCCGATCATTTTGAGCATACTCTCGCAATAAAGGTTTACGCTTTTCTTATTCGCCCAAAAAACGATTTCGGACAGGGGAACCGATTGTTGCTTGTGAATTTCAGTTCGCTCAGCTGGTTGACTTAAGGCATATTCACCTTCTACCATTATTAGTCGAGCCGAAGTACTAGATTGATCTACGCTCAAACCAGCCTTTTCAAGAGCTTGCTCTAGTTGAGTAGCTGCAAAAAGAGCAGGATCGGGAACAGATGCTTTTATTGTAAATTCCTTCCCTCCAGGAGGAACGGTTCCACGTGTAGTTGCATAGTTAGAATAAGGGGCAGCAAAAACATAGGCCTCATCGCCCGAACCTGTCGCTCCTGTTTTCACTTCATTGAGAAATGTAATTTGCGACATAGGAGGCTGCACGCGTAAAATGGAGGTCTCATCTCCTTCCTTCACTCCTGTCTTGAATTGAATGTTGTATTGGTTTTCATGGAAATTCAACGCCGAGGCCCCAGCTCCGTAATAGTTTCCCATGTCTTCCCAAATCCACTTTCGCGGAACCGACTGAGTATCATAAGCACTATCATCGCCGATGATACAACCATTTATTCGAACAATTCCGAGTGCTTGTATTGCCTCCGTCCAAATGGCCAATTGAGCCTTTCGGGCTATTCCGCCATCAAAACGCTCGTAGCCCAAAGTGGGATCACCTCCTCCCCGAATGTATAAATTACCATCTAAAACACCTTCGGCACTAATTTGACCATCATGTTCAATATAGGTCTCGAAACGAAAATCTTCACCGAGAATACCAAGTGCTGCTGCAGTAGTTACGATTTTCTGGGTGCTCGCAGGTGTAAGCATCTTTTCAGAATTGTGCCCGAAAATGGTCTTACCTGATTCAACATCAAGTACACAAACCCCCAAAGAGGCATGATCCATTCCCTGCGCATTCTCTACTGAGGTACAAGTTGTGGAAAGTTCAGTTACATCTATTTCATTCCCTACCAACTTGATCGAGAAATGAAAAAGGAAAACAAAAAGTAGAAAGTAATATGTGTGGCGCATAGAAGTTAAGGATTACGAAGATCATAAACCCCTATGTACTATGCAAGAATTGTCGGCATAAGAGTCTGACAAAGCAGTAAATACAGTGATCTCTTTTCAATTACTAAGAATATTTGCACAACAACTTGACTGTTTACTAATTTTGTTAGTATATTTACTAAAAAAATGAGCCATGAGAATATTATCTTGTTTAGACGTCGACATTGAAAGCCAGTACAAAGATTTCAAAGACTTAGAAAGTCTTTATGCGCGCATCAACAATAAAAAGGGAGAGCAGGCCGAATTGATACGCAGCTGTATGTTGAATGTTTATCAATGGTTCCGCAAGCGTGTAGGTGTTGATGGAAAGATCGTTTCGATGGGCGGGCAGTATTATCGAGTATACCTAGAACGTCCTGGAAGCATTACTCGTATGGGAAGTGTGCGTCGTGAAAGTTTAAGCATGACCCGACATGTTTATCAAAGAGAAAGACAGGTAGTTTAGGCGCATACCCTCTTATTTGGTGGGCTGCGATTGTTACAAGCATTTGCTTTTGATGAACGCACCCATGTTATAGTCCCAAACCAAGGCATTCAAGAATCATAGCTGCGAAAGTCTGCTTTGTGTTTGGGACTTCTTTAATTTTAGTGCGCTTACGACTAAGTATTCAGCTTTACCTTCGAGGTTTAAATTGAACTGCGTGTTTGTGCTTGACTTCCGTGTTTCAGGTAGTGCGACGTATGCACTGAATATGAGGCAAGGTTTTCTAAGGAAGTAGCTTAAAAAATACCAATGTCGTCGGGAACCAATTCAAATCGGATACTTGTAAATTTTGCATCCGTAAGTGGATCGAGACCTACTTGCAAGCCAACAAGAGGTTTTGGAGAAGAAACAAATAATTTTGATAGAGTAGATTACTAGCAAGAGCTTAGTAAATTACTTCAAAACATCAGTCCAATCTGCAAAAGAAGCATCAATGATTTTTTGAAATCTAGGAACAGCCTCTGCGATTGTATCAATATCGCTTTGATCTAATTCGTATTTTCTTAGTCGAAAGTGAATACGACTGAGCGCTCGAGCAATGGACTTTTCAGACTTATACAAGAATAAATAACGATGCTCAATAAATTGGTTCAAGTGCTTTTTGAAAGCTTCTAGTTGAGGCAAGCGATTGACCGATTCAAAATAACCTTCCAATAAAACAGAATGATCCTTAGAAATGTGTTCGTAAAAATGCTCACCTAAACTTTCATCAGCAGAGATCAGCTGTCGGTCTAAAAGTAACTCTAAGAGAATATGCGCATAAAAGAAATAGTACTTGTCAATGCTTTTCAGTCGCAGTTCCCTTAAGCCCTTATCCAATATTTTAGTTTGCTTATCGAAGAAAGTGCCGTTGTGGAATAAGGCATCAAGTTCATGATGTCGATTGATGCCTTTCTGAAAGGCATGCAACTTAGGCTCCTGACTTTGCCTGAATCCTACTACTTCCGGACATTTAAAGCGACGATCAAATGAGCCAATCAAATCGGGGAAGGCAATTCCAAGTACGGTTTCACTCTTGCGTTCCGCTTGATCAAAATAGAAATGAGATAGGTAGTTCATGAATTCCTTGGTATCAGACGTATTGAATCGGAGAAAGCAACAACAAAGCAGAGAAAACCCTTATTCTTCCGAGATCCTTCTTTTTAAAGCTTCTAGTTCATCTTCAACATCCACGGTCGGAGTTGATCTACTAGTGGCGGCTGGAGGAGCCATTGGCTCTTCCACTTCTTTCTTTACCCAAAAAGGATCTTCCACAATCGGCCCCTTTTCATCAGGCTCATTCCATTCATGCTTCTTTTCTCGTTCTACATTTCGAAAAATGTAGGCACTAACAAAACCAGCTATTGCACCAAACAAATGACCTTCATACGAAACACCAGGTTGAATTGGAAGTACGCCCCAGACCATTCCTCCATAGAAGAAAGCTACAAGTAAGGATAGAGCTATAGACTTTGCATCTCTTCGAATTACGCCACTCCCAAAGATGAAGGCTGCCAATCCATAGATCACGCCACTTGCTCCAATGTGCACGCTCCCACCCCGAGCAAACGCCCAAACCAAGGCACCGCCTAGGAACCATATAATAGCAATTGTTGGAACCGCCACCTTTCGATACATGTACAAGAGCAAAAAACCAAGGACCAACATGGGACTGCTATTGTGAAAGACATGCGAAAAATCACCAAAGAAAGCACCTTCAACTCTACTATCACCGTGGATAAAAGGCATCAACAAAATGCCCTTTAATCCGCTTATTGCTCTTGGCAAGACCCCAAATTTTGCGAATGACAACTGTAAAACCTCCTCAAAGATCTTTATTGCCCAAACTAAGATGACGAAAGTCAGCGGGATTAAGACGCTGATTTTCAAATGATTCCATTCTTTCTTTAAGTCCATAACTCTATCTAATGAAGCAAGTTGATTAGCTACCTCAACATTACAACAAAGTTTCTAGAAAAATAATTCGGAAGCTGTAACTTTTAAAAACATACCAACGTTTCACCACCGAATGACAGATCAGGAATACAATACCTGTGTGGATTTATACGCTGACCGAGTCTTTCGCTTTGTTTTGAAACACCTTCAAAACAAAGCGGATGCTCAGGATGTTGTGCAGACCACCTTCATGAAAACTTGGTCTAATCGAGAAAAGGTGCTTTTTAAAAAAGCCAAATCATTTCTTTTCACCGTTGCCTATCGCTCTATGATTGATGCTATTAGAAAACAAAAGAACACGAGCTACGTGGCAGAATTTGCCGACAGCAGCGGAGAGCGAGAAGACAAAACAGCGGAGCTGCAAGAGGTTTTGCAAAAAGCCCTTACTACACTCCCTGAGATTCAGCAAAGTTTGGTGATGCTTCGAGATTATGAAGGCTACACTTATCGTGAAATCGGCGAGATCACGGAATTGAGTGAAACACAAGTGAAGGTGTACATATTTCGAGCTCGAAAATCACTGCAGAAAGTCCTAGGCAAAATAGAGCATATCCTATGAACATCAATCATCAAAACATCGAAGCTTACCTCTTGGACTATGTCGAAGACAGGCTTAGTATAGGTGAAAAGAAACAGTTAGAGCAATTTCTGAAAGAACACCCGAAATACCAAGAGCTCTTAGTAGACTTTCAGCTGATTACATTGGAAGAGCCTAGTTTAGCATTCTTTCCCGAAAAGGATAAACTTTATCGACAAAACGAAGACAAGCGAACCATTCCACTTTATTGGAAATTAGCACCTATAGCTGCAGCCGCTGTCTTTTTGCTTTTAGCACTTCTTTGGAACCCATTTCAAAAAACTGATCAGCAATTGGTAGGCAATAAAATAGAGGAGAAAAGCCTCGATGGAATTGAACAAGCAAAGGAAACTAAGCAAGCAATAAATTCAAACATTACTGCAAATACGAACGAACAGAAAGAACAAGAGTATTTTCAAAGCGTAGTGGAGCCTAAGAACTATAAAAAAGGCAGCTTCGATACCTTAAGCGAGCTAAATAAAGAAAAAGCCACTACGGGTAAAACGACTGCTCCTGAATCAAAAAACAATAGAAACATTTACACAAATCTCGTAATAGAAAGTAATTCAAAACAAGAAAAGGGAAAACAGACTAATCGAACTAATGCTGAAGAAACCAGGATTATCACTTCTCTAAACACAGAAGGAAGAGAAGCACTGATCGCAAATCAGGCAACAACAAAAGAAAGCTTAGAATCGATCACGGAAAAAGCTAGAGAGCATGCAACACATCCTGAAAGCATAAAAGAAGGTAAATTAATTCAAGAATCTCCGCTAACAGTCGCTTTGAATACCGAAAGAGAAGACCCGATGAAAGCCACAGAAAGTACCGATTTCGAGATAGATGTATTAAACGAAGGAGAAGAAGCGGCCTCCTCAGACTTCCAAGAAGAAAACGCAGCGCCGAAAAGCACTAGATCTGCCAAAGTACATACTGAAAAAAGACGAAAGAATGTATTACGATTGTTAGGAAAAAAACTAGAACGCGCTTTGGTTCCAGAAGCGTTTGTACACGAAGAACGAGGAGACAATAAAGATCTAAAGGTAGAGATAGAATTAGAAAGGAATTTATTAAAAAAAGTAATTAGAAAAAATAAATAATAAAGACATGAAAAGATATCCAATTTTAGTCATTTGCTTTTTACTATTAAGCAGTAGTTTATCCTTATCAGCTAGAGAAACGCTCGCACCTCTAGCGCTAAACTATCCAACTGATAGTAGTTTCACGGGTGACACCATAGATACCATCGATGAGCTTCGAGATTACAACGAAAGCAAAGAGACAGACACCAAGGGCGGAATAGAAATCAAAATTTCATTCGGTGATACAGACGACACGGGAGACATTTCAGAGACTGGCCTCACGGGAGAGAGCGACATATACATGAGCAGTCTAAATACCGAAGAACGAAAAGCTCGCTTACGGGATGTATCTACTAGATGGCTAATGCTAGACCTAGGATTGAGTTCCTATCATTTCGATGGCTCTTTCGAAACTCCCGATGCCTTGGGCGACTGGGAACTAAATACCCTGAAAAGCTATGAAGTAAACTTACACCTCGTTCAACAGCGGGTAAATCTGATCGCACATCATGTCAATTTGGCCTACGGACTTTCCCTTTTCTGGAATCGTTATTCTTTTCAAGAACCAGTAACCCTCCTAGCAAATACAGATCAAGTTCAACTTACACAATTGGGCGTAGACGATCCATTCTTCAGTGAAGAGTACACTAAAAATAGACTGGGAACCACAACACTGGCATTTCCAGTAATGTTAAATTTAGAATCGAGACCCCATAAAAAAGGACAATCGTTTCATCTAAATGTAGGTGGCTATGCAGGTTTAATCATAGAAAGCAATTTGAAACAAAATTCAGAAGAACTGGGCAAGCGAAAAATTGAAGATGATTTCAATCTTAATAAATGGCAGTACGGTTTGATGGCACAATTTGGATACGGTGCCTTAAATTTTTACGGAAAAATGTCAGCAAACGAGCTATTCAAAGATGGAAGAGGTGGTCCAGTTCTATACCCTTTCTCTTTCGGAGTGAGTATTGTCTATTATTAAAAACCGGCTACTGGTAAATGTTTCATAAATAAATAAACTTGACCAAGAAAAGAAGGGGTGAAATCGATTTGATTTTACCCCTTTCTCAACTTCTATTTATTTCTAAAAATTACTAGGAATCACTCATTTTGAAACCAACCTTTTGAACGTTACCTAACATGCTTTGCGACAACTTATAGCCAACTGAAATCACCTTTTCCTTCTCAAAAGGAGGCATAGAAGAATCAATTTCCAAAGCAGCCATCATACAACTTTCGACAAAAACCTTTATTGTTCCGTCACTTAATTTATTCTGCGCTACATCGGGATACAAGAAGTTTAATTGTTTTACGCCTTCGAAATAAAAATGAGCATCTTTATTCGTAAACATTCTTCCAACCAGATAACCAGGATCATTCATTCTCTTGTACTTCAAAGAATCATCCAAAAAATTGTACACGGTAATCGCACCGAAAAATCTTCGCGACGGATCTTCCAAGATGTAAGGACTTTTATTGATAACATGCTCCGTTGGGAAAATCACCGTATTGGAGTGCATACTGAAGACCAAAAGGTCTGCACTAAACTTCACTTGAAATTCAAATTGCCCAATATCCCGAAACTCAACAATTACATGCTCGTCAACTTCCTTCATTTTGGCAGCGAGTTCAAGGGTTATTTCCTCCGCAAGTTTTTTTGTCTTTTCAAAGAATGACAAGGTGTCTCGATATACCTCTTGCTTTGTAACAGCCTTTTCTTTTAGTTGATCTAAAATTATATTTAGCCGATCTTCCATGCAGCTTCGATTTAGTTGTTTACTTTTAAAAAAAATTGACCTAATTCCAGTCAAAACGCCACTAATATAGCCTTTTTACAGCGTGAACATGATGCAAAAGCCCCCTTCCAGAAGACCAAAATATTTACAACTCTTCCTTTACTTCTTCTTCAGCTTCCTCTCCACTCTGCTCTATGGCCAAGTGGCCATAGATGGACAGCTTAGCGGGAAAGGAGAAGCACTTCCTTACGCTAATGTATACGTCAAAGGCAGCACGAATGGTACAACGACCAATGCCGAAGGCGAGTTTCAATTGTCTTGCCCTGAAAATGCTACCATTGTTTTTCAATACATTGGCTTTCAAAAAAAGGAAATTAAGCTTATTGAACACAGGGACAAGCTGCACCATCTGGAAGTTGAACTAGAACCTGAATCCTATAACATTGAAGAGATTGTCGTGCTTTCAGACAAGGAAGATCCAGCTATGGAGATGATGCGACAAGTAATTGCAAAACGAAAGTTCTATCTTGAACAAATCAAATCTTTTAGTTGCCAGGTTTACATAAAAGGCATTCAACGCATTCAAGAAGCACCAGAATCCTTTCTTGGTTTTGACATCAACATCGATGGACTCGACTCTAATAGAACAGGTATCTTCTATCTCAGCGAGTCTGAATCCGAATATCATTACGAACGTCCAAACAACTACAAAGAGACCGTTGTGTCGTCCAAAGTTTCTGGAGAAGATCAAGGCATTAGTTGGAATCGGGCCAGCGATCTCAATCTAAACTTCTATGAAAAGAACATTGATCTAGGGCCAATTTCCCCTAGAGAATTCGTTTCCCCATTGTCCCCTAATGCTTTTTTGTATTACGACTTCTCCCTTGTTGGAAGCATCGAGGAGGACGGAAATTTAATACACAAAATTGAGCTACTTCCAAAGAGAAATCATGATCCTGTTTTTAATGGCTTCCTTTACATTCAAGAAGGTGCGTGGCGTATTCATAGTTTGTCCTTAAACATCAAAAAGAACCCTGCTGTGGACATTATTGAATCGCTCCAAGTCAACCAACAGTATGCAGACGTCAATACACAAGAGGATGTTTGGGTGCTTATCTCTCAGCGATTTGATTTCCTAGGAGGAATAATGGCATTTAAGGTAAACGGAACCTTTTTAGGAGTCTATAGAGCATACCAAGTCAATAGAGAATTCCCTAAAAATTTCTTCGGCAACGAAGTGGTTAGCATTAAAGAAAGTGCACTAGCAACAAATGAAGAACACTGGGAAGAAAATCGCCCACTAGCCTTAACGGAAGAAGAAGATCAAGACTACCTATTCAAAGACAGCTTGAAGGTCATTCGTGATAGCGACACTTACAAAGATTCACTCGACAGAATCTCGAATAAATTTAATCTCGTTTCTTCATTAATCGCAGGTCATACTATTAGAAATACCAAAAAGCAATGTTATCTCAATTTCGGAAGCCTGTTAACAGCAATAAATTTCAACACTGTTGAAGGAACAATCCTGCAATTTCGCCCGACCTTTAGTAAAGAATGGAAAGACAAGCGACGTTTAATTTTCGGAGCAAAAATCCGCTACGGGTTTAGTAATAAAAAATTCCTACCCTCTTTCTTTACACGTTACAAACTAGACAATAAGAAGTCACGATGGTTACAATTTTCCGTTGGAAGTGATATATTGCAAATCGATCCTACTGAAGCTCAAAAAGATATCACCAATACTTTGTATACTTTACTGGGTCGTAGAAATTACCACAAACTTTATCGAAAAACAGAAGCGAGATTGTCTTACAGAAGCGAAATTGTTAATGGTATTAAGGGTAGATTCAGCCTAAGTTGGCAAGACAGAGAAGAACTAGAAAACACCACCAATTTTTCATGGACAGGAGATAAAGAAATTCCATATAGTTCCAATATTCTAGGAGGAAGTGGAAAAGCTTTTGTCCTTTCTGCGGGCTTCACATTTAAGTTTAGACAAAAATATGAATCGCTGCCCAATGAAAAATGGGAATACCCAAATCCGTATCCTGCGATTCGAATTTCCTGGTCAGCTGCTTTACCAATAAATGACAATTACCTAGATTTCCAAAAAATCGAAATGTCTATCGAAGACGAATTTAATTTAAAAAGACTTGGTCGTTCCAGCTTTCGAATAAATGGAGGTTTGTTCTTATCAAAAAACAGAACACACGTTTATGACAATAAGATATTTACTGGCAACCAAACAGTTTTAGCAGGAAAGCAGTTGCACACTTTTCAGTCCTTACCTTTTTACTCCAATTTTACTGATAAAGCTTATACCGAAGTCTTCTATCAACATAATTTCGGTGGATTTATTCTTAATAAAATCCCGGCTTTAAGAAAACTTCGCTTGAGAACAGTTGTAGGTATAAATGGTCTTTACGTTGACGAAAACCAAAATTATACCGAATATTTCATTGGAATAGAGAATATTTTTCAGATTTTACGAATAGACTTCGCACGAGGAATTACTGATCCATCCAATTGGGGAATTAGAGTGCATGTTCCTTTAGGCTTGTAACTAATTAACCAC
>CALFBW010000106.1 GCA_937951415.1 uncultured Chitinophagales bacterium
CCACTTGTTTCGAATAATTGAATACTTTCCCCTAAGCAAACAGGTCCAGAATTATTGATGGAAGGTGATGGATTAGGATGGACGGTAATCGATTTTGAACAAGTGTGCACACAACCATTTTCATCTGTAATTTCAACAGTGTAGACTCCTGAGGTATTCGGATTTATTTGAATGCTAGAAGTATTAGCAGTAAAACCTGCTGGACCCGACCACGACCATTCTACTGCTGTACCTCCTGTTTCTTCCAGTGTTATTGATTCACCTAAGCAAAGGGAAGATGGACCGTCGATTGAACAAGTAGGATCAACGCAACACAAAAGCCCCATGTCAAATTTGTGATTTGCACAACCAAATCTGTCCGTCGTGAAACAAACAAATGGAAGTCCTGCAGGAATAGCTCCGATGGCTGTGCTCAAAGCATTAGGATCTACATCTGAATCAATTCGATCTTGTGTGTTTCCAAAAGCATCTACTTGGGTGATTCCGTAAATGTCTTCGCCGGAGATGTTGAATTGTCCTGCTGAATACTGTCCAGCACCGAAGACTATATAGTATTTTGTTTCGTAGGCGAGTCCTGAGTAGGCCGTATTTGGAATCGGGTTGCCCCCAGAAATCGTGACTCCTGTAGAATCGACATTGCTTTTATTAAAGTAATATTGGCCTCCATTGGAAGTGATGTCTTGACCCACAAGTAGGCCGTCCTCGTCATATAACTGCACTATTACTCCATCGATGGGCTTTTCACAAGCATCTTGAATGCCGTTTTTAATCGTGTCGCACCAAACGTAATTTCCTATTTCTAAGGGAGCCTGATCGCAAAGTGCTTCTAAATCTCCTAAGCCATTGGCCTTGGCAAAGGTGGCTGTAGGGTCGGGATACGTATCTCCAAAATCTCCTGTATCGAAGAGTGTATAACCACCCATAAGACTTCCGAAAGGAATCACATCCGTATTCATGCCTTCTCTTCTTCCCGTGACGTTATCCAATTTCAATATTCCACCACTAAAATCACTGAAGGGATCCATTGCTGTAGTATAGACGCTTGGGTGACCCGCTATTTGCATTAATCCTCCTTGCGTAGTTTCTTCATGGAATCCATTGGATGGCTGCCAATTAGTGGGATCTAGTGAATAAAAATCAAAATGATAAAATTCTTCTCCTCCTGGTCCAGTATTGGCTAAGCCACTGATTCCAGGGCAGTTTCCTCCATTTCCAGATTCCAGTACATAGGACGACCCATCAAAACAAGCACGAAGAATATCGCCCCCAGAAGTCCCCCAGGTATACAGGCCTATTGCAGCATCTGCATCATTGTAAAAGGTATTTGCTCCTGATTGATCACCAAATCGATCACGAAATCCAAGTATCATGTCGTTGCCATCAAATTCGATGTCTGTTAGCATGGCTTGTGGGTAGCCTATTTCAATCCCTGCATTTAGGTAAGAAGGAGTATCTGGACTAGTAATCCACTGATTCCATTCGCCGTCAATTGATGGAAAGCCCTTGAGCACTTTACCGCGTTGATAATTAAGCGGAATAGTCAGCTCTAAATTTGCATTGAAAGCATTTTCAGGGTCAAGAGAATAAACAAAGGCATTGGAACCATTTTCATCAACTACTCCTAGCCATAATTTCTTTTTATGCCATTTTAGACCGAAAGGACGATGTCTATCGTTTCCAGTAGGATCAGGGCTCTCAAAAGAGGTAATTATTGAGGCATTCGATGCGATGCCATCAGAAACGTCAATGGCATAAACTTTACGGTCGAAAAGATTCACACCGTAGAGCGTATTCATGTCGCCCGACATTTCTATGTCTCCCCAAGATCTCTTTCCAACGCCATCGAAGGAACTGTTGTTTATTCCTATATCCATGGTGATTTCTGTAGCGGAAGCAGGAAAATCATGTACATCGGCTCCGAGTGAGTTGGTTGTTCCTAGCAGATCATCTAGCTCGATGGAACCAGTCAGCGCACCATTGGTAAATTGATAGATAGCGTCAGGACCGAGTGGGCCGAAGCCACTGTATCTTTTGTGAAAAGCGCCAACATAAAGTCTCTTCTTGTTGGATTGATAAGCTATTCCATAGGTGGCGCCTACAGCTTCCATGTAAGCCATAGCAGAAGCTTCAAAGTTTGGGGTTTTGTTTGATCCGACAAAATCGTGTCCGTCGGCAGAGTAGGGGAACTGGACAAAAGCAGGATCAGTAGCATTGATTCCGTCATAGGGTCCTTCGGCGAAGCAAGAAATTGCTAGCATCGGATCTAATTGACAATAGTCGTTGTGATCACTCAATCCGAAATTCGCGGTTTCAGATCCAGCTACAAATTGCACATCGGTTCCGTTTTGTGTACCCGAATGACTCGGTCTGAGGTAGCAGAGGTTTTGGGGAATGACAAATTCCACTCTAAATAGCTCGGTGTTCGAAAGTCCACATACCTGCCATGCACCTTCAGGCCCCGTTGTCGTGTTTGCCACTTCTTCATTGGAACAATTGAATACTGTCACTGACACAGCAGGAACTCCAATTTCTCTTGCATCTTGCTGACCATTGCAATTGTAATCTTGGAAGCTGTACCCACTTACACAGGCAGTGGGAAATGCTCCGCTCTTTGAAGCGGGATTATTCATTGAAGCAGCTTGCTCTAACTCGTACAATATTCCGAGATCGAAAACTGCAGCGCCATACACTGGCATTAGACTTCCGACTGCAATTGCTATTGTTACAGTAAGCAATTGTCTAAATTTCTGAAAATCGATTTTCCATTTTAGCTTGCACGGCACAAAATTGAATAATCGAGATACACAATAGCTTGCGCTATGTTTTCCTTTTCCACTGAATCCTTTCATCACAAATATCTTTATTCTGTCTTGTGAAGAACTCTTCACGGACATTTAAATAAAATGTGACCCTGTTACCCAAACCTGCTTAAAACTTAAAATGGGATTGTTGTTTAACTAAAACAATCAAAGTGTAGAACCCCTTCGCTCCACATCACAAAAGGATCAAATTATGATCCATGATAATGCGTATGAAAGCGTAAGGGGCGAATCGTAAAGTATTTGTAGTTGATGATCAAATCATTATGATGTTAAATATTTTTTTATCTGAATTGTTGTTTCAGTATTGGACTTAAATTGCTGCTCTAGAGAATCTAGAATTTAGTACACATTCGGAAGCCTAATAAATTGACTATCATATTCTTTAAATCTTGATACAGAGGCATTTTCTATTTAGTAGTAATAGGATATTGGATTATTTTGGCGAATTAGATACAGACATTTTTTGCAGAAATTGTTCCTGTTTTTTGGGAGAGTGAGGTAGGTGAATCTCATTAAGGAATGCAAAGTATATAACTGTCCGATTTGGACTGGTTTCCGACGACATTGATATTTTCTAAACTACTTCCTTAGAAAGCCTCACCAAAGACCAGCAGTGGCTGCGTTTTCTGCCTTGTATTTCTGAAAAAAGCTTTGTCGTTGGGAACCCGTTCAATTTCTGACACTTATCTTGTGCATTCCTCAGAAAAAAAAATAGCGCTTGGTATCCCAGCATTACCAAGCGCTTGTAGTATTCCCAATATTGTGTTTCGCGTTCGTCGCGAAATCTGCTCAATAATATTTTACGGCATTTAGATTTTGCTTGTTACAATAAATTCTAAACGGAGTCTTCTTTTTTATTTATTAGCTGATACAAAGGCACGAGCTTTTTTATTAGGGTTTCTATTTTACTCAAGTCCAACATATTTGCTCCATCAGATTTTGCAGAAGCAGGATCAGGATGTGTTTCAATAAACAGCCCTTCGACACCAGCTGCGATGCCGCACTTTGCAATTGTTTCGATCAATGCTGGTTTTCCACCCGTTACGCCTTTCCCTTGATTAGGTTGCTGAAGAGAATGCGTGCAATCCAAGATTACTGGAGCGTTTGTCTTTTGCATTTCAGGGATGCCACGGAAATCAACCACCAAATCTGTATAGCCAAAAGTGGTTCCTCTTTCCGTAAGCCATACATGAGATGCGCCAGATTGTATGGCTTTTTGCTGGGCAAATTGCATTTGATTTGGTCCTAAGAATTGTCCTTTCTTGATGTTTACCACTTTCCCTGTTTTTGCTGCAGCCACGAGTAGTTCGGTTTGTCGACAAAGGAATGCAGGGATTTGCAAGACATCCACTACTTCGGCTGCCCAGGTGGCTTCAGAAACCGTGTGAACGTCGGTAGTAATTGGCAAATCAAATTGTTTGCCCACCTCTTCCAAAATTCTTAGAGCTTTTTCATCTCCAATGCCCGTAAAAGAATCCAAGCGAGAGCGATTGGCTTTTTTGTACGAGGCTTTAAAAATGAAGGGGATCTCGTACTTTTCTGATAGTCCTTTTAGCTTTTCCGCTATGCGAAAAACAATGTCTTTCCCCTCTACTGCACAAGGACCCGCTATCAAAAGAAAGCTATTGAATGATTTCCCACTAAAGTGTGGTAGTGCGGTGTACGTTTTATTTCGTTGCATTAGGGGCAAAGCTAATCCGATTCTGTTTTATCTAGGAGAAGCTCTACAGACATAATCGGAATTTTATCAAGACTTTGCACAATATTTTATCTGCGACATTCTTCCCAGATCAGTGGATATTCTAAGTAGTTAAGAGTACTTTTGCGCTTTGGTGAGAAATTGAAGTGATAATGCTCAATTTGGATCGTAAATCGAAGGCTTTTAGTCTTTTGTATAGCGATTGGGGGGAGCAAAACAGAAGTATTTGAACAGTAATTCGAACACCCTTGCGGGAAAGACCGTGATCAGCTTGAAGAAGATTTCTAATCTGATTACCTATGCTAATACTACTTCGCAAGAAGTGGGTAAAGCTGAGATGCTGATGCGCAGTTCTATGGTCACTGGCTTGGAAGAGAATGGGGGGAATGTGCTTTTGGAGTGCATGGATGCCAGCAACAAGAAGAATGTTAGATTCTGGAGGATAAGTCAGGACTTACTGGGAACTGCTTGCACTTGTGGAAACACTAGCTCTAAACTTTGTGCCCATAAAGTGGCAAGTTTGCTTTTTCTTAGAAAAAAGAAGGGCGAGTACGCTTTTGAATTGATGCGAGACCTTACTGCTGATAAGAACGCTTTATTGGAAGAATATGGCTTCACTTTAGAAGACGACATCAGCCGTAAGTTTTATTTCCATTTTAAAGAGGGTAAACTCAAGATGGACATTCTTGATCCTCGGCTCCGTAAATTGAGTAAGCCCGAAGATTGGCGTGTCTTATCTAAAATGTTGCCCAATCAAAAGAAAGTTGAAGAGCGACTTCAGTTAGAGGAAGAGGAGCTTGTTTTAAGCAACGAATATGGCATTGGATACGGATTTATCTTTTCGAACCGAGGCCAAATTCCAGACCTGAATGTTTTAACGCTCATTGGCAAGCTCAATCATCTAGGAGATAGATTCAAGTCAGGCTTGAAAGAGTTATCGGAAAGCGATGCTGATTTGTTGCCACCGCTCAATCACGAAACCATTAAGATTAGCAATGTTGTTCACAAGATTTTGCCTGCTGGAATTCAGTTGTTTTTGAGAAAAAATCGAAAAAGAGAAAGTGGGTATGCAGCTGATTTAAACGACGAAGAGTTTCAAAGGGCTCAACGCTACATTCACAGTCATTTAAGTAGATTGATCCCTCTTTTGAAGGGACATAGAATTGGAGAGTTTAAGAAGAATCGCAAAATAAAAGTCAATAATTTCGAACCTTTTCGCTTTTCCCCTCAAGTTCCAGAATTGAGTTTTGAAATGCGCGAAGAAGGTAGCTTCATGCGACTAAATGCCTATTTGTCGGTGGGTGGCTACAAGCAAGAATTGAAAGACTTTGAGCGTAAGAACTTTCTTTTAATTCAACAACACAAAGTGGTTTACTTGATCGATAGTGTTGAATCTGCCTTGCTTTTATCTGCGTTTAAATCTGAGAACGAACTTAAAATTCATAGGCGAGATTTTTTGCGATTTTACAGAGATTTGCTGCAAGATTTGATGCGTAATTACGAAGTCAATTTAGCATTGGATGTTGTTGCCAAAGAAGGTGTTCCCGAACCAGAGCGACTCCTCTATTTGCAAGAGTTGGGAGACCATTTGGTTTTGAAGCCATTTTTGAAATACGGAGATCAAGAAGTGGCTTTGTTCGGAAGCGAACGAATCTTTGAGGAGCGGGAAGAAGGAATGGTAGAATGGCCAAGACTTGAAAAAATCGAAGAAGAGATTAGAGGTCGATTCCTTTCTTTACATCCGAATTTTGAAAAGCAAACCGAAAATCACTATTTGTTTTTGGACTTCAAGCAAATGGTGAAAAACAATTGGTTCTTATATGCTTTCAGCGAGTTCCAAGCAATGGGTTTTGAACTGAAAGGTTATGATGACTTAGTACGCTTTAAGTACAATCCGAATAAGCCCGAAATAGATATTACGGGTAGCTCGGGGATTGATTGGTTCGATTTACGTATTGAAGTGCGTTTTGGTGATCAGGTACTAGGCGTTAAGGAGATTCGAGATGCATTGATGAGCAATCAGAACTATATCCGACTGGAAGATGGCACGATTGGATTGCTTCCAGAAGAATGGGTGCTTCAAAATGCAACTTTGCTGAAAACCGGTGAGATTAAGGGTGAAGAACTTCGCGTTTCGAAATTGCATTTCTCATTAGTGGATGCATTGTTTGAAGAAATCGATGAAGGGGAAATCTATGCTGAGCTTTTCCGCAAAAAGCAAGCGCTGAAAAATTTCTCTTCCGTGAAGGAAGTGCCTTTGCCACACAACTTGAAAATTCAGTTGCGAGACTATCAAGTTCATGCATTTAACTGGATGAATTTCCTCAATGAATTTGGTTGGGGTGGATGTTTAGCAGATGATATGGGTCTGGGAAAGACGGTGCAAGTATTGACATTCTTGCAGCATTTAGTGAACAATGATCCTGATTCGACGCATTTGGTAGTTTTGCCAACCACCTTGATTTTTAACTGGCAAATGGAGATCGAGAAGTTCACACCAGAACTAAAATATCATGTGCACCGAGGGCCCGATCGGGTGAAAGAACTCAGTATTTTTGAAGGAACGAATTTGGTGATTTGTTCCTACGGAATTTTGGTTCGAGATATTGACTTTTTTAGTCAGTACAAATTCGACTACATTATTTTAGATGAATCGCAGGCCATTAAAAATCCTAATTCGAAGCGATTTAAGGCCGTTCGTCTATTGCAAGCGAAAAATCGATTGGTGATGACAGGAACCCCTGTTGAGAACAATACTTTCGATTTATATGCACAAATGAATTTCTTGAATCCTGGTTTATTGGGATCCATGGCTTTTTTCAAAGAGGAGTTTTCTATTCCTATTGATCGCGATGGCGATAAAACGAAGGTGGATCAATTAAAGAGTCTCATTTATCCATTTATTCTTAGAAGAACAAAAGAGCAAGTTGCTACCGAGTTACCGGATAAAACCGAAAATATTTTGCTTTGTGAAATGGGCAAAAAACAGCGCAAGTTGTACGATCAAATGAAGCTGAAATATCGAGAGCAATTGATGTCTCGATTGGAAAAAGATGGACTGGGGAAATCTAGTTTCTATGTGTTAGAAGGTTTATTGAAACTGCGTCAAATTTGTGATTCTCCACTTTTACTAGGAGAAGACAATGTCGATAATATTACGGATTCGGTGAAAATCGACGAACTGATGTCGCATATTTTGGAGAAAACGAGTTCTCACAAAATCTTGGTTTTCTCGCAGTTTGTTGGAATGCTTACCTTGATACGCAAGCGTTTAGATCAAGAAGATATTGTGTACGAATACATGGATGGATCAACCAAAGATCGACAAGAGCCTGTTCGTAGATTTCAAGAAGATAATGACTGTCGAGTATTCCTGATTTCTTTGCGCGCAGGAGGTGTTGGAATTAATTTGACTGAAGCTGATTATGTCTTCCTCATCGACCCTTGGTGGAATCCAGCCGTAGAAGCACAGGCAATTGATCGAACACATAGAATCGGACAACTGAAAAATGTTTTCTCCTACAAAATGATTTGTAAGGATACGATCGAGGAGAAAGTACTAAAATTGCAGGATAAGAAGAAGCATTTAGTAACAGAATTGATTTCTACTGAGAGGAGTTTTTTCAAGCAATTGAAGAAAGAAGATATTCGAGATTTGTTCCAGTAGGAGTTTCGAACTTTTACAGCTGCTATTTATTCAGGCAACATGAAAATATTCGCCTTAAGTGGATTGGGGGCAGATCAACGGGTTTTTCAATTCCTTTATTTAGAGCATGAGTTGATTCCAATAGATTGGATGGATCCTTGGAAAGAGGAATCTTTAAAAGACTATGCTGCTCGATTAATTGCTTTGCATAATTTCAATGAAATAAAAGAATTCGCGATTTTGGGAGTGAGCTTTGGAGGCTTGTTGGCAATGGAGATTAGTAAAATTGTCCATCCCAAAAGCACCATCTTAATCTCAAGTGTAGAAACGCGGAACGATTTACCTTACTTGT
>CALFBW010000107.1 GCA_937951415.1 uncultured Chitinophagales bacterium
TTACGGCATGTACAGCACAGCCGTTGGGGCAGATTACGAAGAGGAATACGAAGATGATTTATTCAATGTAGATGGAACAAATCGTGTGCTCGACGATGGCGATAAGTCTTGGGACGGAATTACCGCTAAGGTCGATTTGAATTACGGAGTTGCACTAGGAGACGAAGGAGGATTTATCAATTTCACGACTGAATATTTGACAAAAGATCGCACCCTTCGTCCAGGATTTTCTTGGAGGAAAGGTTACGGGTCAGCAGCCGTTGATCAATTTCAGTTTATGGTAAACGGAGCAATGCCTCTGTCGGCAAATACGGAATTGTATGTCTTTGGAGGTTCTGGAGATCGCGATACGGATGCTTTCGCATTTTCGCGTGGGGCTCCTGGTCCAGATGGAGACAGTAGAGCCGTTCCAAGTCTTTATCCTGATGGATTTACTCCACGTATTACATCGGTCATTAAAGACCATTCAGCAACCGTGGGTGTTCGTCACGATATGGACAATGGCTGGAAAGCGGATTTTAGCCACACTTATGGTAAAAACAATTTCCACTACTTCATCAAAGGCTCAAACAATGCTTCCATGGGCGCAGCTTCTCCCACCAACTTTGATGCGGGCGGTCACAGTTTAGCCATGAATGTTACTGGTCTCGAATTTTCGAAATATTACGAAGACATCGCAGCTGGATTGAACCTAGCATTTGGATCAGAATATCGCTCAGAAAACTTCGAAATTTTTGCAGGAGAAGTAGCATCTTATGCCACTTTCGATGTTGCTGGAAATCCAATTACAAATCCTGCTTTGCAAGATCCTTTTGTAAATGAATGGGGGCAACAACCTTCTGGAGGCTCACAAGGTTTTCCTGGTTACAGTCCGTCAAATGAAGTAGACCGCAACCGTTCGAACATCGGTTTTTATGTCGATGCAGAATTGAACGTAATTGAAGATTTCCTCGTAGGAGCTGCTTTGCGTTACGAGAATTACAGCGATTTCGGAAATACACTCAATTACAAAGTAGCAGCACGCTACAAACTCCTAGATGGATTATCTGCGAGAGCTTCTGTATCTTCAGGATTTAGAGCGCCTTCATTAGCGCAAATTCACTACAATTTATTATTCAACAATATTGTAGCTGGAACTTCTGTGCGCACACTTTTAGCTTCCAATACAAGCACAGTGGCGAAGAGCTTTGGCATTGAATCTTTGAAAGAGGAAAAAGCCAACAACATGGCAGCAGGAATTACTTTTAAGAAATCTGGTTTCACGGCAACCGTTGATGTTTACCAAATTTCAGTAACCGACAGAATTGTTCTAACGGATGTATTTGATGCTTCAGATTTAGGTGTAGGAGCCGATGCCGCACAATTCTTTACGAATGGTGTTGATACAAAAACCTCGGGTGTAGATTTAGTATTAAATTACCGTGGAAGACTAGCAGGAAAATCGAGCTACACGGTAGGAATTGCGGCCAATTTCAATAACACTGAAATTGACAACATTAACAGCGGAGACTTGAATGAGTATACATTCTTCGGGCCATTCTCTCAAGCATATTTGGAAGCAGCAGCGCCTGATCACAAAATCGGTTTGAATGTTGGATTTACTACTGGGAAATTTGATGTACAATTGAATTACACGCAATTTGCAGAAGTACAATTGCAAGATTTTCAGTGGGTAGATACTCCGGCAACAAACGAGGAAGAAGCAAATGCGCTTTATGAGGTGGCAACGGATACTTACGCTGCATCAGGAACTTTAGACTTGAGCTTGTCTTACAGCTTGAACGACAATTTCCGCTTAACGCTAGGAGCAAACAATTTGCTAAACACTTACCCAACTCCTCAATTTGATGGTTGGACCGACCAAGGTGGTTTCAACGATTCTGTGCAAATGGGATCGGATGGAATGTACCTCTTCGGAAGAATTGGATTTAATTTCTAATTTTTATTAATAAATAAGATGAGAAGAATAGCTGACTCGGAATATTTCGGGTCAGCTATTTTTTATTTTAGGAATAAATAAAGTCTATAACGATGAAACACTCCCTTCTCTTGAAGCGCGTTGCAGCCTGTCTTTTATTATGCAGTTTTTTTGCTTCTTTTTTGCCAATAAATGCGCAGGAGCCGACGATGGGTTTATTCCTCAATGAAGCAACGGCATTTAATGGTTATACGCTCATGAGTAATAACGAAACTACCTACCTAATCGACAATTGCGGATTTGTTGTAAATACCTGGGAAAGTGAATACAAGACAGGACACGGATTGTATTTTTTTGACAATGGTGATTTGCTCCGCGCAGGAAGATTTGAAGGAACAGGAGCTTACGATGCAGGAGGATTGGGAGGTGTTTTAGAGCGCTACAATTGGAACGGTGATTTAGTGTGGTCCTATGAAATCGCCAATACTGCTCAACATGCCCATCACGATTTAGAAATATTACCGAATGGAAATATCCTCTGCTCGGTTTGGGAGCGAAAATCCGAAAATGAAGCACAAGCAAATGGTCGAGCCTTTTCGGGAGATGTATGGTCCGAGCGAATTTTGGAAATTGAACCCGTGGGAAGCAATCAAGCCAATATTGTATGGGAATGGTCGATCTGGGATCACCTGATTCAAGAACATGACCCCAGTAAATTAAATTACGGAACTGTTGCCAATGCCCCCGAGAAAATAGATGTAAACTACATCGGAGCAGGAGAGGAAACTTCTGGGAATTGGTTGCACATAAATGCCATTGATTATTGGGAAGCCGAAGACCTCATTGTTTTAAGCGCACGGAATTTGAGCGAATTTTATGTCGTTGATCACAGCACTTCCAGTCAAGAGGCTGCCAGTAGTTCAGGAGGAAATAAAGGCAAAGGAGGAGATATTTTATACCGTTATGGAAATCCCCAAGTCTACCAAAACGACAACGCCGAAGTTCAAAAACTAGGGCGCCAGCATCATGTGCAGTTTCTACCTGATGATCATCCATTGGCACCTGCTTTTTCGGTATTTAATAATGAATGGATGCCTAATGCACAATCTCGAATCGAAATCATTCGCAATCCCATTAGCGAAACAGGGGAGTATCTTTTTGATGCTACTAACGGCTTCGGAGCAGATAGCCTTTTATTTACTTACACTTTTCAAGGAATGTATTCCGATATACTTTCAGGAGTGCAGGTATTACCGAATAACAATTACCTGATCTTGGAAGGACGCTCTGGGGAAATTACCGAAATAGATGAAGAGGAGAACCTTGTTTGGAAATACATTTATCCCGTGAACAGGAATGGTGGTCCGGGCATTCAAACGGGTACTGTTCAATTTAATAGCTTGTTTCGTGCAAAGCGTTACCCCGCAGACTTTATTGGTTTCCAAGACAAGGATTTAACACCTACGGTGCCAATTGAGTTACTGCCTTTAAGTTCTGATTGTGAGATATACGAAAATAGTACTGGCTTATTGGAGCAGTCCCATTCGAATTTATTATCGCTAAAATTTGATGCCGTTTCTGAGAAATATACTGTGATCAATGAACGAGGAGATTCAGCTGATATAAGTATTTACAATTTACAAGGACAACTTGTAAAGCAATTGAAGATGCTCACGGGTGATCCATCCATCGAGTTTTCGCTTCCAGTTGGTAATTGTTATATCTTGCAAAGTAAAAGTGAAGGTGGATGCATTAGCAAGAAGCTTTGTAGGTAATAAGGTGTTTATTTTTTTGTTAATAAATAAAAAATTACGGGAGCGAGTAGATGGTGCATCCAGATAAATTGAAAGTGCTTATTGCTTATGTATCGCAGTACATTGAAGTGTCTGCCGAAGAACTTTCTTTCCTAGAAAAGAAGGTCCTTGAACGTACATTTCGAAAGAAGGAGATTATTCACAAACAAGGAGATGAGCAAAAGTACATAGGTTTTGTCATAAAAGGAGCCATGCGTTTTTATTACGTAGATGCAAGTCAACGAGCGCAAACTTTCGAATTTGCATTTGAAGAAGCCATTGTTGGAAATTACCAAGACGTAATTGCGGGTGTGGATGCTCCTGCTTATGCCGAAGCGATAGAAGAAACGGTTTTGATGGGCATTTTTAGAGAAGATCTGGTGTTTTTCTTGCAAAAATTTCCGAGGTATTATGCACTCATTTCAGAAATTATGGGGCAAGCACTTTCGAAACTCTCTGCTAGAGATAAGATTCTTCGAATACCTTCTTCGAGAGAGCGCTACCAAGAACTGGTCAAAATTTCCCCCCAAGTAGTGCAGCGTGTTCCCTTAACTTACATCGCTTCCTACCTTAAAATGGCCTTGGGAACGCTAAGTAGAGTTCGGGCAGGAAAGCTCTAATTTCTTAGGAGTCTTTCGTTTTTTTAACCTGCGTTAAATCAGCTCCGACCAATCGGTTATACCTTTGTTGAGTCTTATTTATTAAAGCACCTAAACAATAGTAGGCTTCATGCGAATATCGGTCCTAATACTCCTGATTTTTTTGACTTCCTGTTTCCAAGTGACCTTCGGTCAAGAAGAAATAGAACTCAAGAATATTGAAATTGTTCGAGACACATATGGAGTACCACACATATTTACAAAGACCAATAGGGAAGCTGTTTATGGAATTGCTTGGGCGCAATGTGAAGACAATTTTCATTTAGTACAGGATAATATTTCCTTCTCTAAAGGCTTGGGAGGTCGATTGATGGGAAAAACGGGAGTCGCTTTAGATTACATTTATGAAGCCTTTCAAATTCATGAGTTTGTTGAAGAGCGCTACAATAAAGACATCGGACCAGAAATAGAGGATTTTTTAAAAGTGTACGTTTCGGCGGTCAATAAATACGCTGAAGAAAACCCCAACGAAGTAAAACATAAGGATTTATTCCCAATAAATGAAAGAGAGGTTTTAGGTACTCATTTATTGCATATGTTATTAATGCACAGCTCCTCTATGGAATTAGGGAAGTTGTTGTCCAAAGAATTTGCCTATGCCTTGATTGACAATGAAAAACACGGCTCCAATGCTATGGCCTTTAGTCCAAGTTTTACCGAAGATGAAAAAACCTATTTAATTGGTAATCCGCATCAACCAGTAAATGAAATGGGTAATTTCTGGGAGCTCAGCGTTCACACTGAAGAAGGCTATGAAATGTACGGAGCGATGTTTTCTGTTGGAGGCTTG
Organism: uncultured Chitinophagales bacterium; assembly: GCA_937951415.1. Classification (GTDB taxonomy): domain Bacteria; phylum Bacteroidota; class Bacteroidia; order Chitinophagales; family UBA2359; genus CALFBW01. The sequence goes on from CALFBW010000107.1 coordinate 5,161, forward strand.
TTTCCAACGATAGGAGCCAATCGACAGCTTGCTTGGTCGCATACCACCAACTACCAAAACAGTGCAGATGTTTATCAATTGGAAATGCATCCTTTGAAAAAGAACTTCTATAAATACGACGACAAGTGGCTGGAATTAGAAGCGTATAAGGCGAAATTGAAAGTCAAGCTCGGATTTTTAAACATTCCTATAAAGAAAAAGTACTACCGAAGTGTTTACGGTCCTACTTTTAAAAAAGGGGATCACTATTTCGCTTTTAAGAGCCATGTCTTTTA
>CALFBW010000108.1 GCA_937951415.1 uncultured Chitinophagales bacterium
AATGCGCAAGGAAAAGCACAGCTTAGCGGCTTTTTTGCGAATAATAGTAGTGATTCGCTTCGGATTCACTTATTGCAGGACAACTTGAGTAATAAAGAGACGCCTTTCTCGGTACTCATAGATCGACAAGGGAAGTTTAAAGTAGAGGTTCCAATAAATGATCGTGCCGTAGTATTGATAGAATACGATGGCTTTATTTTTCCAGTATATATGGAAGAAGGAAGCCCATTACAATTGGAAGGCGATCGACGACGCTTGGATGCATCCTTGACTTTTTACGAGCAAGGTCAATTGAAAAACAATACCTGTTTACATGAGATGCGCGCTGAAGAGGGTTTATTTCAAACCATTGGAACGCGAATAGTGTCACATGGGATTCGAATTCCTAAAGGCTTAGAAAAGGTACTGGCCTCGATGGATCCAATGGACAAGCAGCGACAGCTCATCAGTATGTCTGCAAAAGAAAAAGATTTACTCCAAAGAAAGAATCGAGAGTTAGAGCTGAGCCCTGAATTTGTGCAGTTTATGGAAACGCACATAGAATTTAAGTACTACAATTACCGTATGTATTTGGGGAGTGATGAGCTAGTTCATTCCAATTTTAGTTTTTACCAAGATCACTTATATCATGCTACTTATCAAGCCTATCTAGATGAATACATTGTTCGTTCTTGCAGTCGAGCGGCGAGAGAAAAATTGGATTTTTATCGAAACTATGCCTTGATTTACGATTGTGTTTGGGAGAATCCTGAATTACCTCAAAATCTAAAAGAGCACATTACTGCTCGTTTACTATTTCGAAACTTTCGTCCGACTACGGCGAGCATGTTGCAACCGTGGTACGACGATTTTATGCTTCGTGTCAGTAATCCAAAATATGTCAATCCATTGAAGAAGCGCTTTACTAATATCAATGAGTTTGCTGAAGGGAAGGAAGCCCCCATTTTTGAATTGATGGATAATGAGGAAGCATGGGTAGCTTTAGATGCTTACCGCGGCCAGAAAGTGTATCTAACTTTTTGGGCAACTTGGTGTGCTCCTTGCATTCAAGAATACTACGATGCCGTTCCCATTCGTCAGGCGCTGGAAGAAGAGCAAGTGGCTTTTATTTTTGTGAACATAGACAAGAAGACTGAAACTTGGTTAAAGCACTCGATTACTAAAAATGGTGATGGTGTGCACTTAACTGCCGCTGATAATTCTGCATTAACACAAGCCTATAAAGTACGTGAATTACCTCGGCATTTCTTGATCGATGAAGCAGGAAATTTTATTGAAGAATATCCACACATGAATAGCACTGAGTTTATTGAATACATTAGAAGCAATAAGTAAAATATTTGATCTTTTTTGCTAATAAATACTGCTTCAGTGTTCTTGTATTTTGATCCGTACATTTGTTCCCTAACCGATTTTATTTTAAAGAAAAGTGCTATGATAACTGTTTCGAAAGCCTGGGAAATTGTACAAGCTCAGCAGGTAGATTTTGGAATTGAAGAGCTACCCTTGGAGCTAGCCGTAGGGCGTGTGCTGCGTGAAAATTGGTATGCAGATCGGGATTTACCGGCCTACGATCGTGTTTGCATGGATGGGATCGCCATAAATGCTGCAGCGGCCAAGGGACAAAAGGCATTTTCCATAGAAGGTATTATTGCGGCTGGTGATCCAAAGCAAAGGCTGCAGGACGATAAAGCCTGCTTTGAAATCATGACCGGAGCAGTTTTGCCTCACAATTGCGATAGCATTATTCGCTACGAAGATGTTGAAATAAATGACGGAATAGCCCATGTAAAAGTGGACTATAAATCGAATCAAAGCATTCATGAAAAAGGACAAGATCATAAGAAGGGAGATTTATTGTTAGCAGAAAATTGTTTGCTTTCTCCTGCAGAAATTGGGGTAGGAGCAGCTATTGGTAAAGCGACGGTAAAGGTTTCGAAACTGCCCAAAATATTGGTGATCAGTAGTGGAAACGAACTAGTAGAAATTGACCAAGAACCAGCGCCCCATCAAATTCGGCGCGGAAATGCTTACCGCTTGGCAGCAATTCTTAAATCGTATGCTTTGCCTGTGGGATTGGCGCATATGAACGACGACCTTGATAAAATGAAGGAAGAATTGCGGGATTATGTCGATCATTTTGATGTGCTACTATTGACAGGAGGTGTATCGAAAGGCAAGTATGATTTTCTTCCAGAAGCATTAGAAGCTGTGGGGGTGGAGAAGCATTTCCATAAAGTTCAGCAGCGACCAGGAAAGCCATTTTGGTTTGGAACAAAACGAAGAGGAGCTACCGTTTTTGCTTTTCCCGGAAACCCTGTTTCTTCCTTTATGTGTATGCAAGTTTATTTTATTGACTGGCTTTTTGGTTCTTTAGGATTAAAAGCGATTCAGCGTCCTAGGGCGATCTTGACGGAAGATTTTCAATTTAAGCCAGACTTGACCTATTTCTTAGAAGTTAAATTAGTCTATAGTGAATCTGGAGAATTATTAGCAAGTCCATTGAAGCGAAATGGTTCTGGAGATCACGCTAATTTGTTACGGGCTGATGCTTTGATTCGTTTGCCGAAAGGACAAGATCAATACTCGAAGGGAGATGCTTTTACGGTGTATTCTTATCGGAATTTATTGACTTAGTGTATGTTTAGTCTAAGGGATATTTTTTGGAAAGCGGGAGGAATTCCTCTTTTATTTCCGTTGAAAATAGCTTTTTGATTAACCAAGCGTATAAACCTTAGAGTGCTAAAACAAACAAAATAAAAACCACTTTAGTAGAAAGTAATATGTTCTCTAAAAAGAGAATTGTTCCATGAATTTCGGTTATCATGGAATTTGAGAACTTCCATTGAGTAACGATTAATCCTTAATTATAGAATATTCCTAGGAGAAGGATATAATTGCACCTATCCGTTCCCATTTTTTTTAGCCGACGGAGAAGATAAAACATAGGGGTGTTAAAACGCTAATAAATACAATAAGTGATCGGAGAAGTGAAAAAAATAGTCGTAGGAAAACCTTCAATAGCAGGAGGATCTTGAAACTAAACAAGCATTTCATCAAGAGGAAAAATCGTATTTAAAACTGCATTTTGAATGACCATTACAAGTGGTCCGAATTCATTGTGATCCAACAAAATCCACCTAAGAACCGAAACAAATTCAAAATTCTTTTTAGTGTTCTTTATTCTATTTTATTTGTCATTTATACTAGTTCAACAACCCATTTCTAAAAGCCCAAGCAACAAGACTAGCAGCATTTTTGCATTGTGTTTTTTCAAGCAAGCGAGCTTTATGCCCTTCAATGGTTCTAGGACTTTTGAAAAGTTTTTTTGCAATTTCAGCGGCCTTTAAACCATTGCAAATTTGCTCTAAGAGTGCCAAATCGTCTGAAGTTAACTCAGGAAGATGGCCTGTTAATTTTGAGCCTTTTTCTTGCTTTTTAGAAATGTCTTCTACGAGGGCTTTGGAGGTGTTTTCGCTAAAGTAGTAGCCAATTTCGTAGGTACGCATTATGGCAGAATAAAGTTCTTCCGGCTCAGTATCTTTTAAAAGGTAACCTCTTGCACCGCCTTTCATAGACTTTACCACAAAAGATCTTTCTTCATGCATGGAGATCATAATTACTTTTATCTTTTCGTCTATTTCAGCTATTTCTGGAAGAATTTCGATGCCTGATTTTCCAGGCATTTTTATGTCTAATAAAATGATGTCAATGCCACTTCTGATTTGCAATTGTTTAATCAACTCTTCTGCACTTGCAGCGGTAAGAGCTACTTCAAATTGTTCGTGCTGCTGCACCATTTCCGCTAAACCATTTCGGAATAGAGCGTGATCATCAGTGATGGCTATTTTTATTTTTTCAGGCACAGTCTTCATTTAATTTGGTAAAAGCGAAATTTATTTTGTTTCTTGTTTGATCGGTATTTTTAATTGTACTAAGGCTCCACCTTCTGGAGGGCTAGTCATATCAATTTCTGCATCCATAGCTCGGGCGCGTGCTCTCATGTTTCTTAAGCCTAAACCCGTTTTGACCATTTTGTCTTTGAAACCCTTGCCGTAATCTTTTACATATACAAATAAGTGGCGACTGTCTTGAGAGTCGGAAATACGAAGTTTGTCCGTTCCAGAATGTTTGATAGCATTATTAACAGCTTCCTTGACGATTCGATAAATGGCCAGTCGATCTTCTTTACTTAAGAAAGAGTAATCAGCCAATAATTCAATATGGTGTTCTATATTGGCAGCTTCGCAAAAAGTTTGTAGTTCGGACTCCAGAGCTTCCTTCAATCCAAATTCCTCTAAAACAGAAGGAACTAATTGTTTGGAGATATCACGTAAGCGCTGTATAGCAGAATTTAGACCCGACTTTACTTCTTTGATTTGATCGGAATTAGCAGAGGTTCCTTGACGATCAAAACGATTGATCTGCATTTTTACTGTGGATAGTAAAGGGCCAATGTCATCGTGTAGGTTTGCTCCTATGGTTTTCCGCTCCTCTTCTTGTACTTCAATAGTTGCTTTTAATAAATTAAGTTCAGCAGCAGAAAGCTCCTTTTGGTGTCGCACCACTCGGCGATTAATAAGGACTGCCATGACTGCAATAAATATGGTTAAAGCAGTAAAAACTAGGCTAATTACGATAAAACTTAAGTCGGTATCAGTCACGAGAGGGCTTTAGTTTGAAATAAATGGATGACAGCACTAAGACTTGAAATAAGCATAAGTAAATAAATTTAACTTCAGCAAGCATGAAGTATCCTTCCATGCTCAGTAAATTGCCTCTTGTTAGATTAACTACAAATACAGTAGAATGAAGAATTAGAAATCCGACAATGATCAATATAAATGAGTCTCGCAGTAGATCGTCTTCTTTGATATTGAATGCTAAATCTACTAAGTATAATAAACAGGCGAAAACTATAAGTATGTTTGTCAATACAAATCCATAATCGTTGGATTCCCAAAAACCTTTTTTTATCCATAGAACCAGGAAGGCAAGTGTCCCTATTCCAAATAAATACTTTACCAATTGGACATGTGTTTGTTTAACATAAATTTTGCTAAACATAAGATATAGTACTGGCAAGAGGACTAAACCATATATGGAATTCGTTACAAGATTGTGTCGAAAGATTTTGGCACCGATTATTCCACAATAATCTCCAGCAAAGGAAATTAAAAGATACCATGCAAAAGAATGCATGGTATCTGGTAATTCATTCCATTTGTATAAAACGATCAATAGACTCGAAAGGCACAATAGTAAAGCAACAAAGGAAACTAGCATAAAACATGAAAGTCCGATTCTTTAATATGCGATATTGCTAATTGACAACGGACTCGTTCGAAGATAGATAAAACTATGAATTCGTTAGTAGTCTTCTAGCCCTTGTCCGGGCTGAGCGCAATAAGGCGGGCAATGATGTCCTTGATCAGCGACCTGACTTACCATTGTTGCTGATTGTACGAGATCATTGCCATCCTTGTCAACGGGTACAAGCATCAATTGTGCCTTAAATCGTTCAGTTGGATCTGCCGATGGTTCCAAACCGTGATACATGCGTACACCAACGGCATTTGGGACCTGTAACAATTCAGTGATAATATCAGCACCAAAGAAGAAACCCTTGATCTTCTTAGCATGATAATAGTTGGGAGCTAGAACATAATTTCTCAACCATTGTGCTCCGCTGGCAACAGGAATGTAGTCTCCTACACTTTTCTTAAAACTCATTTCTCTACATTTTATGTTATGGGGGATTTAGTTAGACAATTACGTGAGTAGCTTATTCCTGTTGCTAATATATAGCCTCTTTTTAGGTTTTGTAAGTCTTTGATAGGATTGGGTATTTCTACGTTTTTAGTAGCGTATTTCTACGCAGTTCGATTCAGTAAAACTACTGGTAGTGGTACTAGAGAGTGATGCGATCTTTGAGGTAGATGAGGAGAAAGGCTGTTTCGATAGAGAATGTCTGAACATGCTGATCTCGAGATGATGATGAGGGGGAATGGCCTTGCTGAATTGAATGGTAGTCAAGTGTTCCCCAGACTACTGAGTCGGAGTAAAAGCTTATAGAGTCTTGCTCGATGTTGACCACTAAAAGTGTTGGTTTCCCAGCTACCAACACCGAAAAGTGATTGGCTGAAGATAGTTCGTTTGTTGGAGTGTAGGAACTAAAACAAAAGAACAGGAGAGTGCTTCAAGAATCTAAAGCTTGAGCTCCGACTTTAAACACAGAAATAAATGACCCTGTACCAGAAACATGGGTGTTGATAAATAGTTGATCCCCCTAAGGAGCATACTTGTCTTGTCCTATTCGCCGAAGGGCAAGGCAAGTGCTCCGTTTTTTTTCTCCTAGTTTATAGAATACTATGCAAAAGCCCATTCTGGGAAAGCTGGAAGATTAGCACAATAGTGGCGTCGATTTCTTATATTAAGCTATCTCCGAAGAAATAGGAGCAGCATATGTATTTAGAATTTCCAATCAGCCGCTTGGCTATCATGCGGGAGCGAATAGAAGACCGCTTGCTTGACTTTCTTCGATCGGAGGCAGGTGAGGAGATAGACGAGTTGCAAATTACGGTTCAAGACTTTAATGTGTTCAGATTGTCTATCGGTGTAAAAAAGTGGATGCTACCCAAGGTTTGGCTAAGCATTCAAATAAAGGTGGTCAGTGACGAGCTGAAAATAAATCCGAAAAAGAAAACCGAATTGGTTCTTGAAGTAATGGACAAGAGCATGCTCGTGTCTTGGCTGGAGAAGTTGGCGGGTCGCGATATGTTGTACAACAATCCAAATTTTGAATTTGATGGCCGCCATTTTAGATTGGATTTGTTTCAGGTATTGAAAGCGGAAGGCGCCATTCAGATTCTTTCAGATTTGCAGATCATTCGATTGGTTTTATCAGAGAATGTGCTCAATGTGCTTTTTTATCCGCATGGTATTGCCAAGTCGGCCGTCTTGGAATTCGATGAATTTTTAAGCCATGCCGCACAAGTATTGCAATTAGATAAGGAGTTCTTAAAGGAAAATAAAAAGAAAGACCTAGTGAAGGATTTGGAAATTGCTCCTTGGGAATATCGTTCTTTTGTCATTGATTGTGAACATCGGTATCATTGTATGCTTCCTTATCGAAAATCGGCAAAATCCAATTTATCAATAGATAAATTGTACAAATCTTTTGCCAGCTCAAAGTAATATGCTGCTTAATCGAGTGCTGGAACAAGAAGTATTTATTAGTAAATAAATGAAGTAAAGCTTGCCCTAAACGGAGTCAGGGCAAACTTTATCTATCATCTAGTTACAACGATCTTCTGGCTGTGAAATTCATTTTCAGAACTCACGTTCAAACTGTACATGCCTGGTAGTAAAGCACGGACATTTATTTTCTTATCCTTCGCATTTATTTTTCCTTCCAACACTTGTTTTCCTTCCAAATTTTCAATCCAGTAAACGCCCATTTGAGTTCCAGATAAACTTATTTGAATTTCGTTATTTGCTGGGTTCGGGAATACTTGTAGTTGTTTTTCAAGTGCTAGATCCTGCAAGCCAGTATTAAGGTAGACAGAATCACTGGTGTAATAAAAACTATCGGAGAATTTGAAACAACCCAAATTACTCGATGCTTTAACAGCATAATAGCCTTCAGCCTCTAAGACTTGATTTGGTCCACTGTTTTCATTTATTAAAGCACCATTGAAAAACCAGTCGTATTGATCGGCTGTGATGGAACAAATCAATGTGCCATCTTGATGGAGTATCTCAGGTTTGTTAATTCCTTTACGTACCACTTGGAAAGTTTCATCACCTGTCGAGTTTAAATTTTCATCCAAGAAAACAACTTGAATAGCTCCCTCTGCACGAGTAGCCAACCAAGGATCATCTGCATCTTCAATTTTCTGTCCATTGAGGTACCATTCGTAATTGGGACTTATTGTGGTTGAGTTTAGAAAAATAGGTTCGTTGATACAAGCTTCAATGTTGTCATTCGCTCCTTCAAATACTTCTGAGAAAGTTTCGATAAATGCATTTCCTGTATTTCCAGTATTCGGATCCATTCCCAAGTCAACGAAATTGTAATTGGCATCCAAAACACTTAAGTTGCCTACTTCAATATTAAAAGGAACAATATCCTCGGAATCGTCGCCAACATTGTCAATAACCATTATGGTTGTTAGGCGACATAATTCACCTTTTACATTTTCCAATGCTGTTGGAGCAATCATGTAAACAGCAACATCTAATCGGTCAGCATATTCGCGAACAAAAGATTGATATTCGCCCATTTCGAATATAGAATTAGAAAAGTCGATATTTACATCATCGTATTGACCATTAAAAAACAAGCTAAAAGCAATGCCATACATCTCGGCAACAGAAGTGTTTTCATCACCGATTTCAATTTTGGACGTGAAAGGCAAGCCTTCTAATATATCAGTTGGTAAATCAATAGATACAGGTGGTGCATTCGTTTCTAAATCACTTAAGCCCGGTTGGGCTTGCATATAATTGTCATTAATAACTTGAAGATCTAAATCATTTACTATTGTGTTACCATCTGCATCTGCATGTTTTGAATTTATTCCTGAAATAATCGTTTGGTCAAAATTTCTAGCAGATTGACCTTCCCAATTTGTAGTTGCGTTCAAACGTGTTGGGCCTGTATTGTCAAGAGCAATTCCATGATGCAAAACGTCGAAATTCGTTACTTGACCATCCTTATCCATGTCTCCTGGCCAAACACAGTCACCGTCAACAAAGATTTCTCTATAGAGGAAACGTTCGCATTCAGGAGGGTTTGGAAAAATAAAAGCCTCTATGCCATAATTATTGCCGTCGGCTAAATAGGTGCTTATATTATTACCGACGACAAGGTCGAATCCGTTGATCATTTCAATGATGGAACCTTCAGGAATATCTCCAACGATGGTGGCAATAGCAGTGTCGCCAGCACAGTAAAATTCCTTGTCTAAGGCAATTTGAAAATCAGGATTTTGTTTCTTGTATTGGATCATATTGGTCCCATCACTTAACCAAATGCTACCACTTATTTCTTTTGAAAGTGCAACAAGTTCTTGAGGTCCAGTATAAACGTTCGAAGCACTTACGTGATTTCCACGCGATAAGAAATTGTTTCTAATACTCCAAAATTCTCCATAATTGCCATCTTGAATTCCTTGGGATTCGAAATTGACTACATTCCAAAAGTCGTATTGAAAAGTCCCTACTTTTGAATCGTTAGATAAATATAAAGTACCGCCTTCCGATACAAACATGTCGTTCACAAAATTGCTTCCCATTTCCGTACTGCTCAGATCTGCAATGTATTCTGCAGGATTTCCGTCGAGGTAATTAGGAATTATATAAAGGGCAAAGTCAGTATTTACGTACATTTCTCCGAATGGGCCAGCTGCAAGATTTACAATATCTGGCGTAGCAGGAATTTCAGGGTTTATGTAAAGCCATTCTGTAGGCGTTTTTATTGCAAACCCTTCAGCTCCTGCTAGTGCAAACCACAGGTTTCCATGCTTGTCCAGTTCTATATCTGTCACCTTAAAGTTCGCAGGCATTCCGGGAATATCCGCGGCGGTATATTCTACCAGATTTCCATTAGTGATTCGGTAAATTTTATTGTCACTACCAAAGTAAGGACTGCCAAAATCATCCACTGCTACGCAGTACGTTGGGTTATTACCGGGAACATTTAGCTTCGAAAAATTATTCCAAGTATAGGGTTTTTGGATAATTCCCTGATCAAACGTAGAAACATACACCGCACCATTTTGAGCTTGGGCAATTCCAGTGACTATTGCATTGTCAAATCCATTGAAGATATCAGCAAAAGGAAATATCTGATAGCTTGTTTCGCAGTCACCTGCTACACAATTTTCTACTACAAGTTCGCAACTCCGTTTTTGTGTACAGCCATCTAAATCGGTGATTTCTAAATCAACTCTAAAAAAGGGATCGTTTAATTCCAATGTTAAATCCCATTCATTACTTATTTGTACCCCGTTAATTGACCAAGATACATCCGAAGTGGGTGAGATCGGACTTAGATTTTCAAAGCTTACTGTACTTCCTAGGCAGAGGCTTTGCGGCGTTTCGAAACAAACCGGGTTTTCGTATTCGAAAGGAATAAAGGCCAGTGTGTTTTGGCTGCCCACCCACATATTTCCATTTTGATCTGCTTGCAATGCAGATATCGAATAATTTTGATCGAATGGTGCTTCAGGATAGTCAAAATGAACGTTTTCTCCCGACTTATCTGTTCCGAATAAACCGCCTAGCCAGTAGCCTGTATATAATCTTCCATCAGGTAATACTACTCCACCCACAAAATCTAATATTTCGTAAGCGCAGTTTCCTCCATCAACAATGGTCGTTTGATTGTTTTCATGCAAGATCAATTGTTGTTCTGCGGTATAAATAAGCATTTCTTCATTGTTCCCTAGCGAAATGTTTTGGATCGCAACATTGAAAATGCCTGGGTTTTCCCATTGTGAAAAATCTCCTGTGGCTGGAATATAATCCCAAATTCCAGTTTGGGTTCCAAAGCTTAAAATTCCATCTTCTCCAGCAGAAGCTGAGCTTATGTATCCCATGTCTGGAATCGATAAGAGAGAATAGCTGTCGTTCTCAAAAATAATTAATTCCCATTCGGGTAAGACGAAATAGACCTTATCTCCACCACTAGTGATTTGCCAAATATTTTCGCTTAAAGGAAACCCTAAAACAGTTTCGTCAATGTTCGACCAGTTGTTTCCGTCAAAAAGAAAGAGCCCACTTGAAGTGGAAAGCCACCAATTGTTGTTATTGTCAACTTCCAAATCGTAAATAAAACCGCTTTCACTGCCACCCCAAGTTGCTGGAAAATAAAAACTGAAATCAGCTCCATTGTAATAGCCTAAAGCATTGCCGTAAACAAAGACAGGATTACCTTCAGTGGTCAAACTGATATCGGAAACTTGACCAAAGGCAGGATCATTAAATATTATGGGTGGATTGGCACATAAATCTGGGCTGAAGAAGTCATAGAGCAGGCATTCCGAAATTGGGTCACAACCGCCTTTATTAATGAAAATGCAAATTTCATGTGTACTAGTTTCTGTTGCTGTATAGGAGATGCTTTGGGTTCCCAGCGGATTGTAGGGCATTCCATCGATACTCCATTCCACAAAAGTGTTACTAGTGCTAGGAAAGTTTGTTAATGTAAAAACGGCAGATAAGCCTTCAAAGTCTGCTTCAATGTTGGGAAATTCTGGGCAGTTGGAACTGGTTCCAGAAATGAAAATAGATACATCTTGTGCCCCATTGGCCAAGATGTTCTCCGTAAAAACCTGTAGAAAGTACTCGCCTGGTACAGGATTTTCAATATAAATTTGCTCTACATTGTCTACGATATTCGTTCCCGTAGCAGCAGCAGCAAATGGGTTTTCGGGATCTAATACATAGGGAAAATGAGTAGTTCCAACAGGATCAAAAAGTAAGAGATCCATGTTATTTACCAGAGAAGGTGTTGGGTCATTTAGAGTTGGAGGATAATCCAAAACAGCGCCTTCGGGATCAGTCCAAGTAAGGGTGATTTTTAAGGGTTGACTGCCATCTACAAAGATGCTGTTAATCTCGTCTCCCTCAATACTTGTATAAATATGCTGGTGCTCTTCTCCGCCTAAATTGCTGATGACATCAGCAGCTCTTGCAATATTTGGAACGCCCCAGCCATAAAAGTAGTCGGGTCCAGGATGCATTCCTGCTTCATCGGCTGTGTGAATTAAAAGCCCTTTCATTTCAGCGGCCAGTAATTTTTTGTCTAGTACGTTTTGTGCATGTTCTTGTAAAAGTGCAACGGCACCAGAAACTGCAGGGGCGGCCATTGAAGTTCCGCTTTTCACACCGTAAGAATCATCTCCCATCGCTAAAGTGGAAATCACATTTAAACCATTGGCAACTAAGTCGGGCTTAATTCTGCCATCATCTACTGGCCCAACACTGCTGAAGGAAGTTAGTACTACTTCTCCCGGAGTCGTATATCCATCGGGTAAATCGTCTATGGCTCCAATAGTTAATACGTTTTTTGACAAGCCACCGTGTGAAATACAATCTAGAGGGCCATCGGGTAAACGGGGTTCGGTACTAGGTACCCAATCTTTTTGGAAAGGATCCCAAAAACGGTAGGGTAGACCATTTGTTGGCCCCACATCGGTTCGATCATTTCCAGCAGCGCGAACCACCAACAATTGCGGATTTTTATGAATAATAGAATCTAGGGTTTTTGATCGTTGGCTGTACGAACCAAAGTGATAATCTTCCACCGTGCTCACAAATACATCCCCGCGCCAAATAGGATTTCCCGACTGATCTACTGCCCAACCTGTACTTATCCCATAGGATTGATTTACAATGTAACGATCTTGCAAAGCGTATTCACTTAGCTCTTCAAAGTCGTCCTTCCAGTTGAAATTTTCGACCAAAACTTCGCTTGCCATTCCTCGCGCATCTGCTTGGACGCCACTGGCTGCTATGGTGCCAATGACATGCGTTGCATGATTGTCGTTGCTCAGTACCGTTTGCTCTTCTAGATAGCTTACTCGATCACCAAATTCAGCATGAGAATTTCGGCAACGTCCAGCATCCCAAACGCCTACTGTTATGCCATCGCCCGTTAAATCGAGCCCGAGGTCTCCATCTGGCCTGCAGGGGTCGAGAGAAATGGTTAGTGAAGAGTTCTCATTGTAGGTCTGAAAATAAGTGGGAGGTTCTTCTCCGCCTTCGTCTATTTTGTAATAAAAGGTTCCCGTACTTTCGTCGAAATACTCGTCGGGAATGGTAGACTGGGCAAGTAAACTCCCGAAGGAGAGAAAGAATACAATGCTAGAAAGGACTCGATATTGATATGGAGCTAAGTTGAACATGTTGGATGAATTTTCTGTACATATCAAAGATAGTTTTCGAATTTGATCTGGAGCGTAGAGAAGAATTCAAATTTGTGTACTCTGAAGTTGTGTTTATTGCTAATAAATGTTTGATTATCATTTTATTAGTTAGTAAATACGTGTGTTCAAGAGGTAGGTTTGATTCAAGTAGTCTTAGCGGGAAAGAAAAAGAAAAGTTGCTTTTGATTTTGTGAATACGTATTTTAATTGGAAATATCACGTATGAATACAAAGCTAACTTTGTCTTTGAAGAAATCAATTATAGAAAAGGCAAAACAATATGCAAAGAGTAACAATCAAAGTTTATCTCAAATTATCGAGTCATATCTAGATAAGATAACGTCTCAGAATCCTGAATTTGGAGACCCTGAGCTTGATTCATTAAGGGGAATTATTAAGTTACCTAAGGATTTTGATTTAAAGAAGGAATCAAGAAGCCTAAGAATCAAGAAACATGGCTAAACAAAAGTTGTTTCTGGATACAAATATTATTATTGATTTATTAGCAGATAGAAAGCCTTTCTCTAATGCAGCGTATGTGATTTTTAGAGAAGCTAATATAGGAAGGTGTGAAATATATACATCAACAAATTCAATACTTACGACATTCTATATCTTGGAGAGAGAAATTGGGCTAAGGCAAGCAAACAAAGCAATTGAAACAATTCTAGATAGAATCGAAGTTCAAGATATAACAAAGAAAGAACTGATTCAGGCAATTAATTCTAAGACAGATGATTTGGCAGACGCGAGTCAGATAGAATGTGCAAATAAGATCAAGGAAATTGATTTCATAATTACTAGAGATAAAAAGGGCTTCACCTATTCAATTTTGGAGGTCTTAAGCTCCGATGAGTTTGTTGAAACTAAGTTGAAAAAATAGAAAGCGATTTCAAAAGAGCCCTGTCGTTATCTTTCCGCTAACATCATTTGGCCTGACAAGAAATTACACGCAAACGGTGCGATTTTACAAAGCTCTGCCTAGTTCTTGAAGCGCTGAAACCTTCGAAAATCTTCCAAATAAAAGTCTAATAAAATTGGTTGATCTAAGGTGTTGATCGCCATTTGATCCAAGCGGAGATCTTTGGGAAAATAGAAGAGTTTTTGGAGTATTTCAGCTTCTAGGAAACTCGTTTCTGTTCGAAGTTCTAATTGCTCTCTTCTCAAAGGAACATTCGAAGCCGCAATAAAACCCCAGTCGCCGAAAGAAGGAACGTAAGCATGATAGGGAGCTATTTCTTTAAAACCACTGGCTTTTAAGGTTTCATGAATGCACCAAAAAGCTCGATTAGAATGATAAGTGCCTGTTGCTTGCGTGCAAAATATTCCATTTGGTTTTAAGCGGTTCTGTACGAGGCGAAAAAACTCTTTGCTGTATAGGCGCGCCACGCTTTCAGTAGCAGGGTCTGGTAAATCCCCAATAATGATGTCAAATTTATTTTCATTGCTTTGTAAATAAACAAAGGCGTCTGTTGCCACAGTTTCTACTCGTGGATCAGAAAGGCTGTCGTCGCACATTTTTTTCATGTGTCGATTTTCGCGGGCCAACTGAAAAATGGCAGGGTCAATATCTACCACTACTACCTTTTTCAAAGACTTGTGTTTTAGTAACTCTCGTACTGCTAAAGCTTCTCCGCCTCCTAGTACTAAAACTGTTTCTGGAGCAGCGTGTAAGCCTAATGGAATATGAATCAATGATTCATGATAGCGGTATTCATCTAAAGAGGAAAATTGAATGGCGCCATTAATGTACAATCTCGTGTTGTTACCTCCTTGCGTCAATGCGATTTGCTGGTAGTTGGTTTGCTCAAAAAATACGATCGGATCTTTGTACAAGCCATCTCCCCAGGCTTTTAAAAGATAATTGGAGGTGCCCAAAACCAATGCAAACAAACTTCCTACAACAACAATAGAAATTCCCAAGACTTTCTTTGCAGAAAGGTTCATACGGTCAGAGAAGTACCACAGGTTTAGCAAACCTAAACCGACATTTATTAAGCCAAAAACCAAAGAAGCTTTAAATAAGCCTAGAAAAGGTAGGAGGAAGAATGGGAATAAAAGAGTCGCTGCTAATCCTCCCAAATAGTCTAGGCCCAGTACATTGGAAAGGTTCACTTCAAGTGGATAGTACTTCTTCATGATCCGCGCCAAAAGTGGAATTTCAAGTCCCGTTAAAATGCCAATAATACTAATGAGAAAGAGCGCATAAATGTTGAATAATAAATGCTGACTAAAAGCATATAAATACACCAGATATAGCAAGGGAACAGAAATGCCTCCTACAAAACCCAATAAAATTTCTACGGCAATAAAGTGCTTGAGCAGGTCTTTCTGAAAGACACGCGAAAGAAAAGAGCCAACGCCCATAGCCGCCAAATAGATTCCAATGGTCAGCGAAAACTGTTTCACACTATCGCCTAAAAAATAGGAGGAGGTAGTACTGATGAGTAGTTCATAAATGATAGAACAGAGCCCTGCCATGAACACTGTAATGATCAAAACGAACTTCTCTTTTTCCAATCGAGAACGCTCGCTTGGGCTATAATTTTCGGGAGGCGATGACAATTTTATTCTTTTAATCTTTTGAAACAAAGTCCTAGCTTTTTAAAGCAAGGGAAGAGACGAATTAGCACAATAGTACTCGCTACATCGGCAAAATACAAGCGATAATACTTCTTTTAGGCTGGGTAGTCTTGCCTATTTTGAGCAGCGAAAAAGTGCATATCCTTCTACTCGCAGAACTTTCCGCCCCTAAATTGTGTAAAATTTTGGTTTGCTCAACAGAGAATGATAAATTCGCTTAAGTATTTCAAAAAAAAATCCAATTAAAATGAAGCCGTTGCAGTTTGTTAATGCGGGACTTTCACAGGTAAAGAAAGGACTATTCGTTGCTGGTCTAGCAGGATCTCTATTACTAATGAGTGCATGTGGAGGATCTTCTTCTGAAGAAGTAACCATGACGCAAGGTTTGATCACTGACATTAAGGAAGTGAAAACCGATTTATTCAAAATTACAGACGAGGAAGTTGTTCCTAATGTAGCTGATTCACGAATCCGTGCTACTTATATGGATGGGACAACGGAAGAATTTACCCTAGAAGAAGCCAAGTTGGTAGATGCCAGCGATACTACTAGTCGTAGAGGACGTATTCGCAGTGCTGCTTTTGGCGGTATCATGGGATATTATATGGGAAGAAGTTTGTCTTCCGGAACCAACTCAGGTGTTTATGCCAACAAGGCAGCACATGCTAAATCAAACATTGCAAAGTCTAAAGTGAGCAGCTCTGCTGTAAGAAGCGGAAAGAGCGGATTCGGTAAAGGACGTTCTGGAAGATCTTTCGGTGGATAGTAGAAAAGTTCCTATTGTTGAGCTTCCGAAAAGCTACTACAGCGATAATGGCTGGGAGTGGTTTTTAGGAGGAGGGGAGTGGACCTATATTGGTCAACACATACTTTCAGTGACCAAGCTGGAAGCCATGGAATACATCCGAGCTGCCGATGACTTGTACAAGTTGTTTCAGCAAGGAGCTCAATATGTCATCGACAATAATTTGTGGATGGATTTGGGCATTCACCCCAATCTCGTGGATCAGATAAAATATACTTGGAATAACGAAGCGCACGTACATCTGTACGGGCGCTTTGATTTTGCTGGAGGTTTGGATGCGGGGCCTGTGAAATTACTCGAATTCAATGCCGATACACCCACTTCTCTACCAGAAACGGCGTTTATTCAGCAGGAGCA
>CALFBW010000109.1 GCA_937951415.1 uncultured Chitinophagales bacterium
GTATTTATTCCAGTAGTACCTGCTTGCATCTGGAATTGTGTGTAGTGAATTCCTGGCTCGTAATCGAGAAACAGTCGTGCTAGATGATACGAGCCCTTGCGAAAGTCGCAATCAAATTGATGACATAAAACGGAGACCAACATTGCACGCATTCGAAAATTAATCCAACCAGTAGCATCTAGACAGCGCATGCATGCATCTACTAAAGGGAAACCAGTTATTCCCTGTTCCCAAGCCTCAATTAATTTTTGATCGTTACTCCTTTCCAGTAGTTCATAACCCTTATTAATGAGCTCTGTTTCGTATCGGCATTCCACCTCAAATTTTTGAATAAAGTGGCAATGCCATTTTAAGCGCATCAGAAAAGCTTGATAACTTCTTCTATGTATTTTGTGATTTGGATGCTGATAAACAAACTGAAAAGCCTGTTTTATACTAATATTTCCCCATGCCAAATGCGGTGATATACGGGAACATGATTTTCGACTTTGAGTAGGTTTGGAAATATGATAAGCATAACGCTTTCCTCGTTCCTTGCAAAAAGACTGTAAATATCTAAAGGCAAAGTATTCTCCCGCCTTTTGAAAAGAGTGAGGATAATCTTGAAGTTTTTGTAATAGTTCTCTTCCTATAGGAAAGGGATGTTCCAAAGTTTCTTTCTCAATGGCAGTATACTCGTTTTTTAAAGTTGATTCATTGATGTATCGATACCAATTTTTATCCCAATCGGTTCGATCTTTAATGCCTCTAATGATGCCGTCTCGTTGGAATTCTAGCCATTCTACTCTCTGCTTTTCTAAAACCGACTTTACTGTTTTGTCTCTGCGCCAAGTAAAATTTGTGCCACTTTCCTGGTAAGACAAAACCTGTCCAACCGAAAAGACCCGACATAAATACTCGAAGACACCTTTTGCTTCTCCGTAAAATATACAGACTTCTCTTCCATAAGCCCTTAAGCTTTTATTCATTGCTTGAATGGAATGGAAAACAAATTGGAGATGACGTAGGGAACAATCAGGGTAAGCAATCATCGAAGGCTCCATTAAGTAGATGATGAGGTACTCTTCCCCTCCTTGCTCTGCTTCATATAGCGGTCGGTGATCTTGTGTGCGCAAGTCTCTCTTTAACCAAACTATGTTTTTTATTTTTTTCACTACTTTCCCTAGTGGATGAATTGATTAGAGAAAGAACATATTTTAGGGAGAAAAGTTGAAACAGATTACTTCAAAAAGTTTAGAGTGGGAGCTAGGAGTATGGATTGATCTTTCTGGGAATCACTCCAATCTATGATAAAACCGACAATAAGTGAATTCAGCGTTTCAATTCGCAAGAACTGCTTTCTTTGAAATTGTTTACGAACCACTTAATAATGTAATCAAACCGCTCCTTTGTTAAAGCATGTCCACCATCAAATTCTTTCAAAAAAACCGAGGGATTTTGATCATTATTTAGTTGGCGATTTAACAGAGTTTCATAGATCGATTTAGCATCCTTACTGTATTGGTCACCGCATGCCGCTACGATAAGAAATTTACGATCGCCGACGGCTTCAATTAAGTCTGGGACATCGAATTGGATTGAGAAATCAGGAATGACTTCTGCCATTTCGATACCTGTTCCATTTTCGAATTTATTCGCGAAACTACATACCGCACCACTCGAACAACTAAACTTGATTCGATCATCGAAAGGACTGTGAAACAAAACGGTATTCCCTCCATAGGAATGACCAAGTATGCCCACATTTTCAGGAGACGATAAATTTAAATGGCAAAGTAAACTTAAAGCTTGTGAGGAATCTGCAATTACTTTATTCATTAAGCGTTTTCCTTTTAGCAAGCGATAGCACATTTGATTGTAATGCTGAATCCAATCATCCATTTCATTAGCAGTGGCTTCGGTTCCTTTTTGATTTGTTCGGCGATCTTCGAAGCAAATGGAATCGGGAGCTAAACAAGCAATTCCCTTTTCAGCCAGTGCGGGACAAAAATACATCCAAGGATCACCGACTATACCAGCCGCTTCGCTCTTTCCCCAATGACGTTCTCCATTGTGTTGATGATGGACAAGCACGCTTCCGATGATTTTTTGGTTTTTGGGAATAAATAAATACGCGCGAATCTCATCGTTTTCATTGCCAATATAAGAGAGGAGTTGGCGTTCATAGTTCGAATTTTGGACTGTTTCTAGAACTTGAAATTCGAAATTTTCCGAATAAATTTGGAATCGGAGAAAAGCCTCTAAGCGTTCTTTAACGTTTTCCATTGGATAATTTGCTTTGATTTTTTACTTAGTATCCTGATGCGCTGAAAGTACTAATTTTTCTTTCTCTTTTGAATCACCAATTTAGTCGTTTTTCAAATAGTAAATGTTGGGGCTGCGATGCCTGTGAAACAGTGCAAAAATCGAAACGTTCTAGAATTTTTATAGAAGCAATGTTGTCAGGATGCGTCCAGGCATGCACTTTATTAACTTCCTTTTTAGCTTGTAGCTCCTTAAGAATTAGACCGACTGTTGTTCGCCCCAAAGCCTTGCCCCAATATTGTCTTCCAATGGAATAACCGATTTCACAACAGCCAATCTGCAAGTCATCGTATCTCAACATTACCGACCCAATGAGCTCCTTAGTATTTATCAGCTCAATCCCCATTCGGAGGGTGAGTTTTGAGCCTTCTCTTTTCTCTTGATCATCAATCATAGCTTCTGCATCAGCAATACTAGTCATTACTTTGCTTCCACGATACTTCATGGCCTCTGCATTTGAATATATTAGGAAAAGGGTGGGAGCGTCACTTGTTCGTAACGATCTCAGTTTTATCGTATCCTGCATCTGTAAATAGACTTTTTCATAGTGACTTATCGAAATCGAAGGATAAAGTTGAGCCGCTTTTTTGACTCGCCGATTCGCCATTTATTCATTAAAGTGAATGTTCGTGAATTTGTTATCTTCTGCTGAAAAATCGAAATACAGTATGCTGTGTTTATTAAGTGATTCGAGTGTTGCCTTGGATGCTCCTTCGAAAAGGAACCAGTATACTTCCTTTAACTTTCCCTTTGATTTTAGCCAATGATCTTTTTTTATTTGCAATCTAGTAGCTTTGTTTAAATTAACACGGGAAGATTTTATTTCATACGCCTCAGATAAATCAGGAATGTAAATGTCGATGCGTCTTTTTAGCTTCAATTCTTCACAGTGAAATACCTTTTTATCAACAATAAGCTCATGAAGTTCGCCATTCGAATGCATTTGACTTCTCAATAAGTTGGTCGCAATTGTTTCATAAAAAGCTCCGCGTTTTCTGTTATGATTCACAATTTCTTTCGGCCAGAAGGACTTGTCTAATATTCCTATTAGTGGATTTGGCCCATCAAGGGGATACTTTATCGAGCCAGTTCTTTTTGTTTTCGTTTTCTTTTTCATCTAGAATGTTTAGCAGCTCATAAAATTATTTGATTAGATGCTAAAATCATGTCGAAGAATGCTAACCAATAGAATTGTCATTAGAACGATTAATCATTCATAACGGTCGCCAATTCTCTGCTTGTTCTCCACGGATATTTCAGAACCTTCTGCGAGAAAAATCGAAGACGGATTTTTATCCCCCAGAAACGAAAAAGCTTCACCGTAAGTCGCAGCGAAATTTACATCAATCTCATGTGATTTTACAGGATAAGTTTGCCATCTCGGATGTTTTACTTCGTATTCATTGGAGGTCTCGTCATTTACTTTGGCATACCCCCAATAGTGCTCAGTAATAAACTCACTTTCAGTATTCTTTTTTTGAGGGATACTGACTGGTTCAGCATCAACACTAATTTGATTCCATTGTCCGCCTTTTTTCCAGCTGTACTCCACCTTTAAATGGTCTCGATTGTGTTCCCAGAAATGACCCATCGGCAATGTCTCATAGTTTTCATTGTAAACGGTATTGGCAACAAAAGTAAGTGCGCGCTTAGGAACTATTTCTTTAATAAATACGACACCCCGTTTCCATTCCCCTTCCTCAAAACGCTTTACATAAAAACGTAGATTTACTTCTTCGAAGTTACTGTGAAATGGAATTTTTATTCCTAGCAACTTGGTGTTAATAAACATGAATCCAACCAGACTCAAATAGCATTTGCCTTCCCAAAAATCAAGTTCAGTTCCTGCCGGAATATAGGGTTCCAAAAGGCACTGCTCGACAACGTAATTCGCGATTATCAATTTTCGCCATTCAGCTGTAAGGAAACTCATTAATGTAGTTTTGGGACGCGTTTGAAAAGTCTCATTGGCAATCGGTTTTTAGTCGGGAAAGAGTAACGCAACAATTTATGTCGCAAGTTATTCTACCCTTGGCATAACTCCAACAAAGAAGAAAAGTCTCTACAATATTATAGGTTTTCTCGACACTAGAAAGAGCATATATGTCTTTTGTAAGAGGGCAATCTTGTATCTTCCGTGCAATGAAAAACAGCGCCATCTTAGCCCTCGTTTTATGTGCGCTCCTAGCAGGTTCGAATGGAGTAATGATCAAGCAAATGACCAGCTTGACCCCAGGAGCCATTGCTTGGTTCAGAGCACTAGTACCTTTGGTGATTTTGCTTCCAATTGTGTTGCGTTCGACAAGGGATTTCTGGGGCGCTTCTTGGAAAAAGATGCTCTTGGCTTCTGGAGTAAATGCGGGCAGGATGTATCTGTTTCTGATTGCCTTTACATTTACGAGTATTGGAAACGCGATCGTTATCTTTTATCTCTGGCCCATTTTCGTCAATCTGATCGGAAGTTTTTTCTTGAAAGAAAAGGTCAGCCGAAAGCAAGTGTTTTTGTTGCTCTTGGCTTTTTCCGGCTTGGTCTTAACATACGCCGATAAGTCCTTTAGTTTCGGTGATCGTGATTTCATTGGAATGTTGGCTGCTTTCTTTTCTGCGTTGGGCTATGCAATAACTGTCGTCATCTTTAAATCGGAGTCTGAGAACTACGAACGCAACCACATAATTGTCTTCCAAAATTTATTGGGCGTATTAGTTTTTCTTCCCTTTTTAACAGTAGTTCCTAAGGCCGAAATTACTCATATCGGTTTGGCGCTTTTCTATGGTTTGATCATTGGCGTCGTTGCTTTCAAGTTGTTCTTCTATGGACTCAATAAATTGACAGCTTCTCTAAGTGCTTCCTTGATGTATTTGGAAGTCGCCAGTGCCTTGTGCTTCGGGCTGTTTTTATTGCAAGAAAAATTGACTTTCTTTACCTTGTGTGGCGGTGCCATGATTGTTGTCAGTAGTTTCTTCATTTCGCAACTCAAGTCTGAATCAATAGAGCTAGAGTAGTTGTTTGCTCATTTTCTAGGTGTTTTCTATACACCGTGACCAAAATTATACGATGACCATTTGCATGCATATCTTTAATTGTGCCCCTTTTTGCTTTAGAGTAGCAAGCAAATATTGATTACTTAATAAATAATTTTTCAATCGGGAGCAAAACATGTAGTCATTATTTATGCAAGACCCTTTTATCAAAACCCTGCCTCAGGATGACCAATTTTTGCTTTATTGATTGTCCACCAATCAAAATCAGTGGTTTGTACCGTGCCGTCAAGATTGGCATCTGTTTTTCTATACACATTGGTTTGCGCAGGATTTAGTTTCCATGCATTATAATCTGTGTTTTGTATAACAGCATCTTGATTAAATTCTCCAGCAAGCATTAAGGCGCTTCCATCTCCGTGTATTTTTAGTTGCTCCTCACCGTAGGCTTGAGCTAAATTGTCCGTGAAATCAAAATACATATCGTTTGTGCCAGTAACAGCGTAAGCCGATAAGACATCTAAGTGATTTCTATGGCGGATACAAAGGTGATAGTCTGTTCCAGTTTGTACATTTTGAAAAATCAAAGGATCTCCTTGAACATCTACAATTTCTCCATTACTCATTAAAATAGCCGCTTGCGTTTCTTCCGTTGTCGTCGTTCGTGCACCAGATAAACTGGGAATACCTGAACGTAATTCTACCAATACCCAATCGACCATCGTAGTGGGAACCACTGTTAAAGTTTCGGAGCCACCATAATTATACGGTGCGTTTCCGTACGGATGGGTTAAGGGTATTTGTGCCGTCAAATTGGTAGACATAAGTCCATCACCCAAATATGCTCCTTCCAAGAAAATGCTCGGATGAACTCTCCTAGGATTTATGTTTTCAAAGTATTCCTCTATCCAAGATTTTCCATCAAGAGCCCATGCTTCATTTTCCTGAATACATAAATGCTCCAGAACAGTGGGAACAACATCGGTTAGTCGGGGCGTACTTTGGTAAGAATAAACAAGTGATGAATCGGAACTTTCCCACATCGCACCTTCCAAAATTCCATCGAGTGCATTAGGTGATGCATCCGATATTAAATTACTTTGTGCGGCATTCGAAGCATCCAGTGGATAGTGCGCAATTAAATTGGCATTGTTTGGATGGTCTTGCGCTAGGGGCATACATTGCCACTGCGAGATCGTGCTCTCTTCTAGAATCGTATTCCAAATCCGGACATCTGAAACATAGCCTTGAAAATCGAAATCACTGTCTACATCTGCACCAATAAATAAACCTAAGCCAGTATTTATATCTCCTAGGCCTGAAATATTTGCAGAGTCAAGAAGAACACCATCTTCGTACATTTTCACATATCCATCTCGATCGAAGCTCGCTGCCAAATGATGCCATTGATTGTCGGCAATTGCTCCGCCGCTTTCTAAGTCAATTCGAGTGTCGCCATCACTGATATTTATTTTCCAAGCAGGACCAAAAGGATATTCAAATGAAAATACAAAACCCTGATTGGCACCAGTAGTCCAATCTTTATTTCCTAGAATAGCAACATCAGCAGCTTCATCGGTTTTGATTTGAAATTCCACCGTAAAATCTTGATTTATATCGAAAGGGAGTAGAGGATTGTCTGCAATTTCAATAAAGTCATTGGAACCATCAAAAGACAGTACTTCCGTTTGTGCGAGGCAATTCGCGTTTTCATTTATTACATAAGAACTATCTTTTTCAATGAGGGCAGATTCGATGATTGGATGGTGTACGATAAAGAAAATGATTTCTTCTTCGCTGGAATTTCCTCCATGCGAAAAGCCTGTGCCGCCATGGTCGGTGGTAATAATAATCAACCAATCTTCATCGGAATATGTTTGCCGCGAACGTATTCCGTCAAAGACAATCTCTAAATAGCTATCTACTCCTTCAATTGCGGAAGTGTAGGGAGCTACATCAGGAGAGAATCCGTTAGCATGTCCTGCATGATCCACATCGTTAAAGTGAAGAAACACGAGATCTGGATCATTTGCCGATAAATAATTCGCGCATTCCTTGTGCCACGTCTAAATCCGAAGAAACGGTCATTTTGAAATCAGCTGCATCTTGAACGATAAAGGAATTAATGGGCCCCCAATGTGCAATCGAAACCGTTTCAATGCTTGGATCTTCGTTCTCGACTAATTCAAAAATACTTGGATACTCTTCGTAGTTAGAGGTGAGGAAAGCATTATTGGTTACCTCGTGTTTGTTCGACCAAACCCCACACAATATGGAAGACCAGCCAGGACCGCTGATGGTGATGTCATCGTTTAAAGCATCATAACTGTACAATGAATTCACAAGGAGGGAATCCATTTGTGGCGTATTGGCAATTTGTAAGGCATCAGGCCGACAACCATCGATTCCTATGATCATTGCTTTCTTTTCCTTTTGGGCAAAGCAGGGCAAGTGTATGAGCATTAAGGAAAGAAAAATGGTAGCTTTTACAAGAGACTTCATGGTGGAAATACTAGTTGCTTGAAGATAATTTTTTTCTCTATACTTAGTAATCTTTAATCGCTTCTTTTTGTTGATTTAGTGAGTTGAACTAAATCGACACCTGTACTTGTTTGCCAACGCTTAACTTCTACAAATCCCTGTTGTTGATAAAGCAGAATCGCTGGTTTATTCAAAAGTCCTGTTTGGACAATGAATGTCGATTTAGTAGGTTGATTAATAATATAGGAAATCAATTCTTTTCCTATCCCTTTTCGAAAATGCTTGTAATGAACCACCACGCTGTCTATTGAAATGGATGCTTCGAATAAATTAATTTCGATTACTCCTAGCAGTTGGTTATTGTTTCGATATCCATAAAAGCTAGTTTCACTCCTTTGAATTTCTGCAATTCTACGAACTAAGGGAGGGAATTGATCGTATGGAATCCCTAGTAAGTCGGCCTCGATTTTATAGGAGCATTGAAAAAGATCAAATATTTGTTGGGCAATAAATGCGTCCCGATGCTCAAGTAGTCTAATCAAAGAATATTCTTTTCTTTAAAGGAAATAAAAGATTCGTGTCTAGCGAATAATTACTGATCCCAATTCTTTGCTCAAATCATTTTGATATTTCAAGAGAGTCTGATGAATTTGCAAACATTTTCCCATCTCCTCAGGGTCGCTCGTGTTTTTTATGCGCTCTTGATTTTCATCGACCAATTTTTGAATGTGCACCAATTTGAATCGCCCTACTAAATTGACAAATCTATCCTTGTAGGAAGCGCCATCTTGTTTGACAGGTATTTGATACATTTTTGCCCAATTCGCACTTACTTCTTGTTGGTTCAAAAGAATGTTGGAGCAAAATTTCATGATCTCATTGTCTTCATGTTCTAGGAAGAATTTATCCGTGGCTATTTCTCCAGCACTCAATTTTTCTTTGAACAAATCGACCACTTTTATGCAAATAGGATGCTGAAAATTCAAGCCCACTTCTTCGAGTTCATTAAAGGTCCATTGTAAAGAGCTAACGCCCGCAATAGGTTTTTCTGAATGATTGAGAAATAACTCAACAAATTCAAACTCCAGTTTGTGGATTTGCTTGTCGAATCTATTTTCTGGCGTAGCCGCTTGATAGTCGGGAATGGGAACGGTTTTGCCAGAAGCAATATCTGGATTCGGAAAATTAGGAGGATTGGAAGGGGAATTAGAAATGGGCGCGGATACCGTTTTTTCTCGCTCCGAATTATAAGCATCTACCTTTTTACGTTTAACCTTGTTGGTCTCATTGATAATTATTTGTTCGCTAATTTTTAGCAACTGAGAACATTCTCGAATGTATAAACTGCGCTTTATAGGGTCAGGTATTCTAGCTAGGGTTTCTACAATGCTTCGAATTAGGGCGGTCTTTTTTACCGGATCACCTTCCGATTGTTCTAGAAGTAATTTGGTTTTAAAAAAGACGAAATCCTTTCCCTCTGTTTGTACAAATTCTGAAAAACCTTCAGCGCCTTTTGCTTGCACAAACGAATCTGGATCTTCTCCATCAGGCAATAAAACCACCCGAACATTCATGTCGGCTTCGAGTATCATGTCAGTTCCACGAATAGCAGCATTTATTCCTGCCATGTCACCATCGTACAAAACCGTTACGTTTTTCGTAAAACGTTTTATTAATTGAATTTGATCTTTAGTTAAAGAAGTTCCAGAAGAAGCCACGACGTTTTCAATACCTGCTTGATGCATAGAAATTACATCTGTGTAGCCTTCCACTAAGTAGCAGTTATCTAATTTGGAAATAGATGACTTTGCTTGATAAGCACCATAAAGTATTTTGCTCTTGTAATAAACTTCAGACTCAGGTGAATTGACATACTTCGGGACTTTTTTGTCACTTGAAAGTGTTCGTCCTGCAAAGGCGATAACCTTTCCCGATAAATTGTGAATCGGAAACATTACTCGCCCTCTAAAGAAATCGTACTTGCGGTTATTTTTATTACCTATTAAACCGAGCTTTATTAAGTAGTCTTCGTTGTATTTTCCTGCACTGGCTGCTTTGATTAGATGATCAAAACTGTCCATACTATAACCCAATTGGAATTTCTCAATATTGACATCAAGAAATCCACGACTCTTAAAATAGGAGAGACCAACAGATCGACCTTCGTCTGATTCCAGCATGTTTTTACTGTAATATTTTTGGACGAATTTATTGATGATGTAAAGACTTTCGAAAAGGTTTCTCTGCGCTTTTGCTTCTTCTGATTGGACCTCGTTTAATTCAATATTGTACTTCTTGGCCAGCTGTCGAAGTGCTTCGGGAAAACTTAATTGCTCATGTTCCATCACAAAGCTGATGGAATTTCCAGATTTTCCACAGCCGAAACACTTGTAAATTCCTTTAGCTGGCGAAACAGTGAAAGACGGTGTTTTTTCATTGTGGAAAGGGCAAAGTCCCAACTTATTGCTGCCTCTATTTCGCAACTGGACGTAATCGCCTACAACCTCCTCAATACGAGCGGTTTCTTTGATTTTTTCTATGTCTTTCGCTGGAATCATTGCCCGTAAAATTACGCCATCGATGGCAATTTTCTACAATAATTTTTTGGCTCGTTTTTCACTTCCATCGCAAGGGCTTCCCCATTTTTTATGCAGTCATATTAAACCCTTCAGTGACAAGAATTTTTAAACTGTCTTAAACGATCGCCGCCCTATGCACTCTGATAGTATATAGAAATTGATAACATTAGATAATCATTAAAAGCTACCACTATGAAAAATTTGATTGTAATTCTTCTAGCGGTATTTTCCTTAGGAACAATATCCGCTCAACAAGCTCCAACAGAGCTAATCATTGATGCATTCAATGAATCGGGAATGAGTATAAAAATTGACGGAAAAGGCTATCCTTTAAAGAAGGGGCAAACATCAATTCGCGGTATTCGACCTGGGGTACATAACATCAAAGTGTACAAGAAAAAGCGAAGAGGCGCACACGGACACCATGGGCACTACGGTTCAGGGAATGGCCGAAAGTTAGTAGCACAAGGGCGTTTGGAAGTTCGCAAGCATTCGAGAATATTCGCACACGTAAATCGAGCACACGGTTTTGCTGTAGATGAAGTAGTGCACCTTCATCCGGGAGGGCACAATGGCTACGGGCAATATGGCGGCTATGGATACAATAACCCTTATGGTTCTCAAGACGCCGATTCTTACTACGGCAATGGTTCCTATTACGAATACGGCACGAACGATCCTTATGGGAATTCTTACGGAAATGGCAGTTCGGCCTACGGTTCTTATACAGATAGCTATGGTGGTTACAGCAATCCTCCTGCAGCTGGGGGATCGTGCGGAACTGGCAATAACTATGGAAATGGTTATGGGAATACGGCTGCAGACGCGGCCTTTTTTCAAGACATCATGAGCGATTTGAGAAATCAAACTTTCGAATCTACACGATTGAACATTGCTTTGAATTTGTTAGAAAAGAACCGATTTACAAGTCGTGAAGTAAAGGAGATGTTGACGGCTTTTGATTTTGAGAGTTCACGTTTGAAGCTGGCAAAAGCGGCTTATCCTTCAGTGCTCGATCCAGAGCGTTACACCACTGTATTCGATGCCTTCTCGTTCTCTAGCAGTGTTGATTCCTTGTTGGAACACATGAGATAAAAAGACTGATATCTGCCTTTGGGCTAGATGAACACTATGTTTGGTGAAAGAGAAAGCCCCATCGAGAAATCGATGGGGCTTTCTTGTATTTAGCTTATTCTGCCTGGAGGCATTTATTTCATTTTCTTCTTCCATTCTTCAATGGATTCCGTATTGCTTTTCACGTAAGAAGGGTAGTCCGCTTCTTCCGCCAAAGTACGAGAACGTTCGGCAGCAGTAATGGCCTCTTTATAGCGACCTAATTCTGCCAAAATCAAAGCTTTTTTACGCACGTACCAGAATTTCTCTTCCTTTTCCAAAGCACTGTTGATCCAAGACAAAGCTTGATCCATGTCCTTTCCAGCTTCCAAGTAGTAAGATGCAGCTGTGTAATACGTGCCTGGAGTTACACCTTGAAGTGCTTTCTCTATATCAGCCTCAACCAAGGCATCAACTTCCACTTTTAATGGAATAGAAACTCTTGTGTTTTCCCAAACCAATTCAATGTTTGCACTATCCATGGTCAAATCACTGATTTGGAAAGTCATAGTTTCTACCGTTTCCTTCATCATTGCAGGCTTGATTTCAAAACGCGCTATATCATCTTCTTGTTTGTAATCTCCAACACCCCAATAGGTGGTGTTTCCGTGGATGATGATGGTCCAGCTACTTTCTCCCGGAATGGCATAAAGTGCATATTTGCCAGCAGGAATCTCTTGTCCGCCAAGAACGACATTGTTCGAGAAACTGATTTTGGTGGAAGCATTGGCTCCTGTTCTCCAAATTTCTCCAAAAGGCACCAAGCCGCCATAGATTTCGCGTCCTTTTTTGCTAGGACGACAATAAACGATTTCTACGTCTGTAAGTCCAACTTTTTGTTGAAGCGTAGATTCGGGGCTAGGTTGCGGAGTGGTGATTTGGGCATTTACACTCGGTAGGCAAAAGGCGAAACCGACGAGTAAAAAGAGAGATAAAACAAATCTGCTCATGTTTTAAGACTATTTGGGTTAAGTTTTCAATTTGTGCTATAAAGATAGTAAACCGCTGACGATCCGTTTTGTTTAGTCTGGCTATTCGTCTCAGCTTTGACCAAGTCGCCACAAATCTTCGCCCTAGATTAAACCAAAGGGCTGTTTCTTGCTCTAAGGACAATCAAAGTAAAATAAGTGTTTCTTAGCCTTTCTGAAGACTCCAGACTTATTTATTGTTTGTCGTACTTAGTTCATAAACTATTGGTTAATAGTACTATAAGTTTTTAGATTTTTGGTAGTACTCCAGTTGTTCGCACTCCCTGTGGGCGGGTAAGATCTTTGTATCTGTAAAGTTTTTTGCTAATAAATGACGGTGAAACGGGAAGCGTAAAATTAGGAGTTAAGCCTCCATTTGAAACCTGATTATCTTAACTTTACACAGGAAGATTTTGAGACTACTCAGTTCTCTTCGATAGCTGCGATTCTTTTCTTCTGCTAAGTCTTCAAACGGCTTGGCTTTAAAGGGGTAAATGACTATCTTTGCCCTTCATTTTTTCAAACAGGTAAATCATGCCGAAGATTAAGACGAATTCAAGTGCAAAGAAGCGTTTTAAGATTACTGCATCAGGAAAAATCAAGAGACGTAAAGGTTTCGCGAACCATATCCTGACAAAGAAATCTAAAAAGCGTAAAAAACGTTTGGCAAAAGCTGCCATTGTACATCCATCAGATGTGCGTCGTATGAAATTGCTCTTGAATATTTAAAAATTGTTCATCTGATTATTGGCCCAAAGTACCAACTAGAGTTGAGTCGCCAATCGTCGAAAATTATTAATCATGCCTAGATCAGTAAATGCTGTAGCCAGTAGGGCAAGACGTAAAAAAGTAATGAAGCAGGCCAAAGGATACTTTGGTCGCCGTAAAAACGTCTTGACAGTATCAAAGAACGCGGTTGAAAAAGGTTTGTGTTATGCATACCGTGACCGTCGTGTTAAGAAAAGAACATTCCGAGCGCTGTGGATTCAGCGTATTAATGCGGCTTGCCGCTTGGAAGGAATGAGCTACTCCAAATTCATGGGAGCTTTGACTAAGAAAGGAATCGAGATCAATCGTAAAGTTCTAGCGGACTTGGCGATGAACCATCCCGATGCTTTCAAAGCGATTGTGAAAGAGGTGGCATAAACAACACCTACCAAAACTCATTTTGAATGCCCCAAACCTTCACTGGTTTGGGGTTTTTCTTTTTTGGAGCTATAATTTTGAAGGCGTAACTTGCTTTACAGAAGTCATGCATACCACTTTTTAGGAAACTAAAGCTAGAGTAGAAGCGTTGCTATAATATGGCAGAAAAGACAAAATATTTATCCTATTTGGAAGAAACCAGAAAGCACCATGGTTTGATCGAAGAGGAAGCAAAAACTGCTGTTAAGAAGGCGATTGAAGAATCCCACAATGAGGGTGTGGCAGTTACTTTCTTAGAAGGTGAAAAGATAGTGAAAGTCGGACCAAAAGGAAAGAAGTCGGAAGTCGGCACCGTTGTGAACAATAGAAGAAAGGTTAAGGTTGGCGACAAAGCAAAGATTTCTAAGAAATAGGAGGTTGCGGGTCTTTGCAGGACCTAATGGGTCAGGAAAGTCTACCATTCTGGAACAAATTGATTCTAAGTTTGATACAGGCTATTGCGTCAACGCTGACGAAATAGAAAAGCACTTAAAGGCTAAAGGAGCCTTCGATTTATCTTCATTTGGAATAGCCAATTTTTCTATGGCTAAGTTTCAAGAACTACTACGCGAACATACAATTGTAAAGAAGACTAAGTCAGATGGCTATGTAACAGCCCCCTAAACAACCAGACAGCGATTACGAAAAAGAAATTGTAAATCCTGATAAAGTTAGCCACTCTTATGAAGCTGCATTTATTGCTGATCTTTTAACAGAAAAACTACTTGATCAAGGCCGGAAATTTACTTTCGAAACAGTAATGTCGCACAGGTCGAAAATTGATTTATTGAGAAGATCTAAATTAGAAGGGTATAAGAATTATTTGTACTTCGTTTCTACAGAATCAGCACAGATAAATGTAGATAGAGTTGGACAGCGAGTTCAAAGAGGCGGACATCCCGTGAATGAAGATAAGATTAGAAGTCGACATTTGAGTTCATTAGAAAATTTGAAGCAGGCAATTAACCAAACCTATCGGTCCTTTATTTTTGATAATTCTGGTAAGGAACCCATTTTGATTTTGGAGGTTTTCAAAGGAGAAGAGGTAACTATAAACATGATGAGATTCCACACTGGGTTGACGAGTATTTGTTTTCTGATTAAAAGAAGAAATTGAAGTTAGCACAGGAATCAAGCTTTCTACCTAGCTTTCCCAAATAATTTATATTTTGTTGGCTTAATTAGAACTTAATCAAAACAGTAGGAATGAGTCTAAGAATAGCACGCTTTAAGAAGAAGACTGATGATTGGATAGCTAGCCATGTCCAAAAGTACATTACCAATCAAACCGGTCATGACATTCCCTTCTCCATTGACTGGGAGAGCTTCGGGAAACTAGAAGACGCTGAAGAATTGCTAAAAAAGGGCTTGTCCTATAATGTCTTGGAGAGTAATCTGAAAACGCTATGCTCTGATGATTTGGGTAAAGAAGCTTTTAGTGAGAATGTAAAGGAAATTATCGTTCAACAGATAGAGTCGGATGATAAGGAAGCCATGGGTTACAGTCTGAAGCGAGGCAAGCTCACCTATTTTGCCAATCAAAAACTCCGAATTTTTGGAGATGTGAAAATTCTTGCCCGCA
>CALFBW010000110.1 GCA_937951415.1 uncultured Chitinophagales bacterium
TTGCCGATTCTGAATTAAACATAACAAAATGCGAAAGTTTTCCTTCTTTTAGGAACACAACGCAATCAACAGAAATATCCCCCATGGATCAGTCAAAATTATGGTATTTAGAGAGTTTCAATCTCTTTAAGGGGTACTCGAGTACCGAACTACAGGAAGTAGCCGATATGGCCGCCATGAAGTCCATCAAAAAGGGCGACTTCATCTTTTTTCCGGAAGAACTTTCACAATCTGTGTACATTCTAAAAAAGGGGAAGATCAAAATCGGTAGCTATTCCCCTGAAGGGAAAGAAATCATTAAAGCAATACTGCAACCTGGTGAGATTTTCGGCGAATTGGCGATTACAGGTGAAAGTAAACGAGATGATTTTGCTCAGGCCTTAGAGGACGACACCAAATTTTGTGTTTTCAGTGTAGAGCACATTGAAGAGATGATGCGCACGAATCCTCATTTGAGTCTGCAAATCACAAAAATCATCGGTTGGCGCCTAAAACGCATCGAAAACAGACTCGAATCTTTGGTGTTCAAAGATGCTCGCACGCGTATCGTGGAGTTCTTACGAGATATGGGTGAGCGATTTGGGAAGCCCGTAGGAACGGAGACCTTGATAATGAATAATTTGACGCATAAAGAAATGGCAAGTTTAACCGCCACTTCTCGGCAAACCGTTACGACTGTCTTAAACGAATTACGGGAGTCTAATCAAATCTACTTTGATCGGAAGCGCATTTTGATCAGAGATTTAAAAGCTTTGAATTAACTTGCGGTTGATCTCCAAGTGACAAGTAAGAACACCAACAAGAAGAAGAAAAGACCTGAATGGCTAGAGTGGCTCATAGCTCTCCTTGTGGCTTTTGTAATCGCTATTGTCACCAAGACTTTTTTCTTTGAGATTTACAATATTCCGAGCCAATCGATGGAGCAAACCATCATTCCTGGCGATTACATTTTTGTTAATAAATGGAAATATGGTGCTAGATTGCCACTTACTCCTTTTGCATTGCCATTTGCTCACAGTGAAATTCCCCTGCTAGGAAAACAATCGTATTCGGAAAAATGGCAATTGCCTTATACTCGCGTTCCTGGTTTTTCATCAGTTGAACGCAACGATGTGGTATTATTCAACTATCCATTAGGCGATGAACCAATTGACCGTCGACAGAATTTCATAAAGCGCTGTGTTGCTCTTGCTGGTGATACCCTTGAAATTGTAAACGGGCAAGTCTTGGTAAACGGCGAACTCTTGGAGCAGCCAGCAGGCGTTCAGTTTGATTACAATATTATTACAAAAGGTAAACGCTTAGACCGTGATTGGATGCATGAATGGAAAGTAAGCGAAGGAGGTCCTCGGCGGGATTTGCCCAACCATTTTAAATATGCTTTACCGACAGTGGTGGTTGATTCTCTTCGCAAGCAAGAGTATATTCATCAGATTAATCGAGCCAACATCGACAAAGGAGTTATTCACTCTTTTGAAAACACTTTCCCTAAAAGACCAGATGATTATCCGTGGAATCGGGACAACTTTGGTCCCATCATTATTCCTAAG
The DNA here is from genome assembly GCA_937951415.1 of uncultured Chitinophagales bacterium. Taxonomy (GTDB): domain Bacteria; phylum Bacteroidota; class Bacteroidia; order Chitinophagales; family UBA2359; genus CALFBW01. The sequence goes on from CALFBW010000110.1 coordinate 1,551, forward strand.
GAAGGTGATAGTTTAATAATAAATAAAAAGAACAGCGTGCTCTATGAGCAAATCGTTGATAAGTATGATCGTGCCTTAGAGGATAGTCTTTCTTTCGAAGACAAGATCAAGGAAGTCTATGTCGTCCAGCAAGATTACTATTTCTTGATGGGCGATAATCGGCACCAATCTTCAGATTCTCGTTTTTGGGGCTTCGTTCCAGAAGATCATATTGTGGGCAAGGCTTCTAGTATTTTATTTTCCATTAAACCTGGCTACAAGTGGTATCATAAATCTGCCTTCGAAACGGATAGATTCTTGAAAGGCTTATAAGTCAGTCCTAATAACCCAAATCATTGCAAAGCAGCTGCTAGCGGAGCCTCAAATAAAATGATATCTTCGTTGTTTAAAAAATCAAAATATTATGGCTAACATATTAGAGACCATCTTAAAGACAGTAGAGCAAGTACAAAAGAAAAACAAACAAAGCTCCAGAGAAGAAACGGCAGATCCTAGTGTTTTTGATCTTATCCGTGAAGGCGTTGAGCAAATAAAAGGGAAACGGAATACAAGTGGAACAAGAGGAAAATCCCCAAAGAATGTATTGGATATGATTAAGGACGTGGTAGAAAAAACCCGTCGTAAAAATAAAAAAGATCCAGACGTAGCCACTGCTCCAGGATCTGTGTTTGACAAAATCAAGAAAAAGGTAGAAGACAAACCAAAGCAAGAAGCACAGCGAGGACTTAAGCGAATTGCGGAAGAATACAATCTGGATATTTCATTGATCGATCCAGCTTTAGTGGAAGACATCAACTTGGAATATCAAGATGACATGGAAGCTCTGAATAAAAGGTATGCAGACGCGATTTTCCATTTTATTAAGCAGAGCAAGAGACGGAAGTAGTTTCGACAGATAAGTCAATCTAATGCAAGAAAAAAATGCAGGTTCATAAAAAGAGCCTGCACTTTTTTTTATCTAGGACAAACACATTCTTCCTTAATCAATATATGGAAAAAAGCAGGGATGATACTTTAATTTCGCTTTACATTATTGTCCGAAAAAAAATGATGAACTGAAGATAGATAATGTAGTAAAAAATGAAGTCCTCTCAAGCTAAGCGAATTACCAATATCTGATTTAAATATGATTTAGATTTCTGCTGCCGAAGTTTGGTCTATAATGCAAGCTAAAAAAATACTAATCAGTAATTAAGAAAGACATCAAACCATCTTCAACAAACCGAAAATTGGAATAAGCATATAAAATTAAAGAGACAACAGTTTATGACATAGCATATTTTATCGAAAATAGATATTCAATTCTTGCTTTTGCTATCCAATAAAATACTTTCTCTTTGACTAATTATACACCTTTTTCTCTAATACAAGCACCAAATCATCTTGTTGCACTAGATTCTTCTCTGACAAAATCACCGATTCCACTTTAGCATCAAAAGGAGCAGTTATGGTACTCTCCATTTTCATGGCCTCGATAATAAAAAGCGGATCATCTTTTCGAACTTCGTCTCCCGGTTTTACCAATATTTTCGATAAACTCCCTTGCAAGGGCGAACCCACTTCTAAGTCGCCCGAAGCTTTTGCATTTTTCTGAACAGTAGTTATAGCGGTTTTGTCTTTTACTACGACAGAACGTATAGAGCCATTTAGTCTAAAAATAACCAGTCGTTCCCCTGCTGCATTTGCTTCATTGGTATTTAGATATTCAATGAGGATATTCTTTCCTTTTGAAATGGTTACCGTAATTTCTTGATTTTGCTCCAAGCCATAGAAAAACGCCAAAGTCGGCAAATGAGAAGTATCTCCAAAATCCATTTGATGCTGGTAGAAATCATCGTACACTTTCGAATAAAGCAAATAACTCGATAAGTCTCTTCGGTCCTTTGCTTCGGGATATTTTTCTTGAAATAAAGTCCATTCTCTATCAAAATCGATAGGTGCTAAATGCGCATTGGGCTTATCTGTAAATGCCTTTTGATTTTTCAAAACCATCTCCTGGAAAGCTTTAGGCCAACCTTCCGACCGCTGTCCGAGTTCTCCCTTCATCAAAGAAATCATAGAATCGGGGAATGCTAAAGATGAGCCATCGCTCAAAATGTCCTCAACGGTTAATTTATTGGCAGTCATAAACATCGCCATGTCTCCTACCACTTTAGAAGAAGGCGTCACTTTTACCATCCCACCTAAAATATCACGGTTCACCGCTTCGTAATTATCCTTGATGGTTTCAAACTGATCTTCCAACCCTAAAGAACGTGCTTGGGGGCGCAAATTTGAATATTGTCCACCTGGAATTTCGTGTTGATAAACTTCTGCTGTTCCCGCTTTTAATTCTGTTTCAAAAGGATAATAATAGCCGCGCACAGCTTCCCAATAGTTCGAATATTTATTCAGTGAATTAAGATCGATTTTATTTTCTCGTTCCTGTCCTTGAAGCATCGCAACCACCGAATTGAAATTCGGCTGAGAAGTCAATCCAGACAAAGCCCCCAGGGCAACATCCACAACATCTACACCTGATTCGATGGCTTTTAAGTAGGTAGCTGATTGAATGGAAGAAGTATCATGTGTATGTAAATGAATAGGGATATCGACGGCATTTTTCAACTCCCCAATTAGATACTCCGCTGCCATTGGTTTCAACAAACCTGCCATATCTTTTATTGCTAAAATATGCGCGCCTTCATCTTCAATCGCTTTTGCTAAATCTAAATAATACTGAATCCCAAATTTATTATTCTCTTTTTGCAAGACATCACCGGTATAACACAAACAAACTTCCGCTAAACTTTCGGGCATTTTGCGAACCGTTCGAATACTCGTGCGCATGGCTTCCATCCAATTCAAAGAATCGAAAATTCGGAAAACATTTACTCCTGTTTCTGCAGCCTGCTCAATGAACTTTTCGATTAAATTATCTGGATAGGCTTTGTACCCAACAGCATTGGAACCTCGCAAGAGCATCTGTAACAAAGTATTCGGAATAGCGGCTCGCAATAATTCCAATCGCTTCCAAGGACACTCCTTTAAGAATCGCATTGCTACGTCGAAAGTGGCGCCGCCCCAGACTTCCATGCTAAACAACTCATGTCCATGATGAATCGCAAAATTATTTGCCACTTTTAGAAGGTCATAATTTCTTACACGGGTTGCCAGTAACGATTGGTGTGCATCTCTAAAAGTAGTATCGGTAAAATGAATTTTCTTTTCTTGGCTTAGCCAGGCTGAAAAACCATCTGGTCCCAACTCTTGTAATTTCTGCCGCGTTCCACTTTGCCATTTTTCATCCGTGATTGGTGGAACATGTGCCGTATGAAATATGGCACTCTCGTCGACTTTTTTAACATCGGGATGCTTGTTAACAATCACCTCGCCTATATACTTTAAGAGCTTAGTTCCCCGATCCTTCCAAGCAGGAGGGTTCATTAATTCTGGATGCCGACCAATGTATTGAACGGTGGCCTTTCCAGCTTGAAATTCCGGTTCCTTCAATAAATTGAGTAAAAAAGCAATGTTGGTCTGAACGCCTCGAATTCGAAACTCTCGTAGTGCGCGATGCAATCTTGCCGAAGCATCTTTTAAATCGCGTCCACGTGCTGTAACCTTAACCAACAAGCTATCGAAAAATGGCGAAATAACAGAGCCCAAATATGCATTCCCTGCATCCAAACGAATGCCGAATCCACTGGCAGATCTATAAGCCGCAATTCTTCCATAATCAGGCTTAAAATCGTCAGCAGGATTTTCGGTCGTAATTCTACATTGAATGGCTACTCCATTTATGGTGATATCTTCTTGTTTTGCTAGGCCAATTCTATCATCGTTTAAAGTGTAGCCGGAGGCAATTAGCAATTGTGTTCGCACAATGTCGATACCCGTAATTACTTCTGTAATTGTATGTTCCACTTGAATACGGGTATTTACTTCTATGAAATAAATATTTTCTTCCGCATCAACTAAGAACTCCACGGT
>CALFBW010000111.1 GCA_937951415.1 uncultured Chitinophagales bacterium
AACTACATCAAATGAAGAGACTGCCAATGAGTTTGGGGATTTACGTATCGATCGTGAAACATATTTAGCTTACTTAGCTGGAGAGCCAATTGCACTGGCAAGAAAAGAGTTTGAATTGTTGTTTCTGTTGAGTTCAAAACCGGGAAAAGTATTCACCAGAGATGAAATTTATGACCGTATTTGGGGGGCTGACTTAATTGTAGGCGAGCGAACTATTGATGTACATATTCGTAAGATTCGCGAAAAGTTAGGTAGTAAATACATCAAAACAGTAAAGGGAATCGGTTACAAATTCACCTTCTAAATGAACAAGAATCCCACTCCGGCAACGATAGCCTTTGCATCCGCGGCTTTACCGGCTGTTTTGGTATTCTTTGCGCTTTTTTTATCCAATCATTATATCGAAAGTGTATCTATTCATATAGCCATGCTATTTGCATTGCCATTGGCTTTGTTCATTATAAACTATGCACTCATTTATACTACTCTTCAGCATTTCATTTATCGAAAAATTAAACTGATTTACAAGCGTATATCTACGAAGAAGTACGCTCAAGAAAAACTGAAGGTTAACTTGAACGAGGATGTGATCGGAAGCATTGATGAACAGGTAAATGTTTGGGCTTCAGAGCAAGAAGCTCAAATCGATGCTCTAAAGAAAAACGAGCAATTTCGAAAAGAATTTATTGGCAACGTTTCACACGAATTGAAAACACCAATTTTCAATATTGTTGGATATTTGGATACTTTGATTGACGGAGGAATTGACAACAATAAAATCAAATACGATTACCTAGAAAGGGCTAGTAAAAATGCGGAGCGACTCACCAACATGGTGGAAGATATGGAAGAAATATCAAAGCTGGAAAGTGGTCGCTTACCTATGATGATTAGCCGGTTTGATGTGTTTGAAATCGTCCAAGAGGTGTTCGAACTCAACGAAAGAGCAGCGGAATTGAAAGATATCAAGCTTTCTATAAAAGAAGGCTGCGTTCCTCCAGTTCTGGTGAAAGCTGACAGTAGACTCATTCATCATGTCGTAATGAACTTGGTCCTAAATGCGATTAAGTACGGTAAAGAAGGAGGTATCGTACAAGTAGGGTTTTATGACATGGATGAAAAGTACCTAATTGAAGTAACTGACGACGGGATAGGAATAGAGGAAGAAAAATTAGGTCGTGTTTTTGAGCGATTTTATCGGGTAGACAAAAGTCGCTCCAGAGAAGCTGGGGGCACTGGACTCGGATTAGCCATTGTAAAGCACATCATTGAGCGACACAACGAAACCATTAACGTTCGTAGTAAAATTGATCACGGAAGCACTTTCGGATTTACTTTAGCTCGATAAACTTAAATACTTTCTTTGTTTCGGATATGCCAATGAGCAATGGAGGATTGCTTCTTAATGCAAAAAGAATCACACTGTTCAGCTGCACTGAAATAATTTTCTCACTTTTTGTAGGTGATCTCTTTAGCTCTCTTTCTAGTAAAGGTGCTTCTATATTCTATCACAACAAGAGTCTGATTACTTCACTTCAAAGCATAAAAAGGCCTGCATTCCAGTTGGATGCAGGCCCATTGAATTTTCCAATATCTGTTAAGCCAGAAAAACTCGTGTTATTTACCTCCGCCTTGTAATTTCTTACCAGCGTTTTCTAGGGCTTTACCAGTTTTGTCTGCAGCAGAGCTAGCAGCATTTTTGGTGGCATCAACAGCTGATCCAGCTGCATCTTTAGCTCCTTCTACAACATTTCCTGCTGCATCTACAGCTGATCCAGCTGCATTTTTAGTAGCATCTACAGCCGATCCTGCTGCATTTTTAGTAGCGTCCACTGCAGATCCTGCTGCATTTTTTGTGGCATCAACTGCAGATCCTGCAGCATCCGTAGCAGCGTTTGCGCCGTCTTTTACTTGCTGACAAGCTGTAAAAGAAACCAAACAAGCCAGAAGGACTAGTGAGTAAAACTTTTTCATCGATTTTGATTTTAGAATGAATGTGATTGTACGCAAAAGTACATGAAACTCTGAAGATTACAGAAAGCTGAACATTAAATCTGTTCTTTTTCTACCTCAAACTTCCTAGTTGAGACGAAAAAACACGCAATAGACACTTCTAGCAGCAAAAAAATATCGACGAACACATTTTTATTACTCAATTCTCAATAGCCTCCACTGAATTTTCTAACGAACCATTCGATAGAAAGAAGGATCACTAAAAGGAAAAAGATCCATTTCAAATTAATCACCTCTTTAGTTTGAAAGCTGTTATACATAACCGGTTTCACAGCATCACTGCTAGCAATTTGATCGGCTAAAGCTGCCAATCCAGCGACATTGACCATCTTTCCATTGTATTTGTCACTTAGGGCATATAGTAATTGATGATTAGCCGTGGTTTGCAAAGCTTCTAACTCAAGCGCCTTCACAGTGAATCGACCAGAAGAATTGTAAGCGTTTCCGTTGTAATTCGTTTTTCCAAAATAACTGTAGGCACCAACTGGCAAGATTCCAGCGTCTAAAACATAAGCATTGCTGGTTTTACTGAAGGTAAACTTGTATTCTTTCCCTTCCTCATCTTTCACGCTCAACTCGACCTCTGGGCCATTTACCAATTCGTAACTGTCGTTATAGAGTTCAGCGTCAAATCCCACATTTTCGTTTTCAGTAAATAGGTTCTTAGCCACAATTACCCGAAACTGCCGCTTATCGTTTTTCACCACCAAGTATTGAACAATCTTGGAAACTAAGCCATCTACTGTTTCAAAATTTTTATCTTCTCGATAGTCGTACATTCTCCATCGCCAAATCCCTTCTCCCGCTAATACCGCTGTTTTGTAATCACTAGATTGCTCCAAAGTAAGAAGAGGGTAATCGGTCTCCACATCTCCTATGTTTTGCAAGATCAAGTTCTGGGCTGTTGGAGATCCAGCATATTTTCCAAAAGGAGCAGTTAATGGGGGTAAAGCTTCTAAGGCTTGTAACACTTCCGATTCAATGGTAAATAAATTGAAATTCGAAAGGGTGTTTGCACCAACAACATTGGTGCTGTTGCCGGAGCTTGTCACATCAACCAAATTTTGCACTTGATTGAAACCTCCCAAGTTTGACTGTGAGGACAAAATGAACCAAATGGGGAGTTTTTTAGATTTTGCAGCGTCTATCCACTCTTTAGCCGCATGAGTCTTAGAAGGCAATCCATGCAAAACCAAAAGATCACATTCGTTTAAATTGATATCCTTGTCGTTTATAAATTTTACTTCCGCTTCGTAGTTTCGCCCGTTTTCAATCGACTTTTTTAGTGCCGTTAAATCTGGATGGGGACTATTGGCTACCAACAGCACTTTTTGTCGTCCCTCCAAAACTTCTACATATATACTTCTGTAGTTGTTACTTGTGTTCGACTCCTCACCTACTGGCGAAAGACTGATTCGGTATTGTTGAACACCTTCTTTATCGGCGTCGAGAATTACTTCTTTTGATCCAAAATCACGGTCCTTGTCGATCTTAATTTTTTCTGTAAACAAATTGGCTCCACTTCCAGCATGTTTTACATTCAGCATCGAACTTGAACCATTGCAGTTCGTAGCTGAATAGTCCACTCGAATGGTGAACTTATCTCCTTGATAAGCTATTCGATTGTGTAGAACACGGTCGATTTTCAAGTCCTTGGTAGGAGTCGTATCTCCTAGAGCAACAGTATACAGTGGCGCTTCGAACTGATAATCTGAATAAATGGGATTACTTCCTTCGTTGTAGATCCCATCACTGGCAAGGATAATCGCTCCTACAT
>CALFBW010000112.1 GCA_937951415.1 uncultured Chitinophagales bacterium
CGATCACCCGCCTCTTGCGAAGCAGTGGTCCATGAGAGGCTATGCGTATTACCTACAACTTCTCCTTCGAAGCTCAACAATTCAACAGCGGTTTTGGTGCAAGGCACAGGCGTGATTGAAATAGAACCTGTGCATGAAAGTGCATCAGTAGCATCTACTTCATACACTTGATTTTCTAAGTATTCCAAAGTGAAGTTTTCTCCGAGAACAACATCTCCAGTGAGATCTCCTCCCGCTACATAAAAATCTTCACCTTCAATCCCTTGCGGACCAAATTCTGCCACAAAGCTCGGAAGGCCTCCAGAAAATGCATAAGTAACGTCAAAAATACCTGTCACTTCATCACAAGTGTAATCGTGACTAACCACAATCGGAGCAAGTACATTTACATTCATAGGAGCCGAGGCTGCAACACAATTGAAACTGCCTAAATCATTGAAAGCTTCTACTTCCGTTGTCAAGTCCGCATCAGCCAAGTTGAAAGCAATCAGCTCATACGCTCCAGCATTTATTTCAAAAGAGCCCGTCAAGTTGGCCTCCATTGCGTTTCCATTTTCAAACAATACATATACATCTGTATATCCTTCTTGAGCAGAACCTGTAACCGTCGTTGCGAATTCAGTATCAGCACACAAATACACTTCTGAATCGTCAAACTGACCAGCCTGCGCCTCACAAGGAACCGAACAAGGCAAAGGAGCATCGACAAATACCATAGCAAAACAAGTACTGTCGGCAGCATCTGTAATTTCGAAAGCAATTGAACCTTCTGCGATTGAATAGGGTCCAAATGTGAGTGATTCTCCCATACTCCCACTATTTGCAAGGGGATCATTTGCGATCCAATTGCCTGAAGTGTTGGTTCCTTCCACGATTACTTCAAAGCTGAAAGTGTCATCGGAAATTTCGAGAGGCGTTCCTTGGTCATCACAAACCACCACTCCAACAATTGCATCCAATTCACAAAGCAATGGTCCACAAGGGTTACCAACAGTTACATCAAAAGTGCTCGAACAAGCAGTATTCACGTCTGTAGCATTTACAGAAAAGTCTGTTCCGGCAGGAATCTCAAAATCCAAATCGGTATTCAAGGCAAAAGTTCCTTCCACACTTCCCGTCAGTTCCACATCACCTTCAGTACCAGCATTATTTATCAGCAATGTAACCACTACGGTAGTGTCGTCAACACAAGTTTCTGAATAGCTGATCTCCAAACCTCCAACCACTTGAATTGGCTCATTCACGGTAAGCAAATCAGAGCATTCAAAGGAATCAAAAAAGTCGAGTGAAAAGCTGCCAATCAAAGCCTCCACATCGAAAGTATCTTCCGATGCTGGAATATTCACCAAGTTGACCGAATAGGTTCCAATTGGTAAATCCGAAAACACTCCACTGGTATTCATGTCTGTAATAAATAAGCCCAAATCCAACAAAACATAGTACTGAACATAAGAAGCATTGAATCCAGCTGAAGTAAGTACTACTGGCGAGCCTGCACAAAATGGACCCACATCACCTGTTATGTCTCCGGCCGCAGCTTCACACAAACCACAATCCTCGCCCTCTTGACGAATGATAGTAATAGAATTTTCACTTAACCCATAGCAACCTGTGCCTGGCAAATCTTCAATTTGCGAACCCAACTCAAACAAGGGTGCTTGTGCATCGCCATACGCCAGCGTATAAATAAGGCAAATCCCTGCCGCAGCTCCATTCAAATCGAATGTACCATTGTCTTGCGGTAAAGCAATCAAATTGCCAGCTTCATCAGTTAATAAATAAACCAAGCCACAACCATTATCAGCTTCGACGGTAACAATAACGGTTTTATCAGAATCATCATCTAAACAAAAAGTTGTAGGACTATCCGTACTCAATGTACCTCCCGTTAATGCCTCACAGTCTACAACAGCATCACAAAAAATTGGCGCTCCTGAATCAATCGGAGCACTACAACCGTTTGCATCTGTTAGCAATAAAGAATAGTCGACTGGGTTTGTTGTTTCTAAAGTAAAGACCTCTCCAGGCATTAACTCAGCAATTATTATCTCTCCATTTATCGTTCCTTCTAAAAAGTAAAACGAAGTAACATCTGGAGTGATACTAATGCTCACTACCTCATTTAAATCACAAGCATCACAAGCAAGATCTAAAGTTGCTGTACTTCCGGGTAAAACATCAAAAGTGTTGGGCATTGAGTTGATGTCAAAACAAGTGAGACTAGCCAAAACATCACTCGCCAACTGACCGACTAAAGCTTGAATATTTACAGGGGCTTCATCTGGGTCAATATTGAGCGCATGACCTACATAAGTTCCTATGGGTACAAAATCAAAAGTAGAGAAACTCGCTGCTGCTATGATTCCACCCAAATCAGTGAGTAAATAAACTTGCGTGTAATTTTCATTAAATCCATCAATAGCGAACTGAATAGAAGAGTCAGCACAAACGTCAGCACTAATTTCTGGAAACTCAGTTCCAGCATCCGCCAAACATTCTAGCGGACAAGGAGCGCCTTCTGAAACCTTAGTGATAACGACCGGCGAAAAGTCCAGCGAAGAGCAAGAAGAACTCAAATCAAAAACACTGGTTTCACCAGCTGTCCAAACAGGTGCATCTCCTTCAAAAGCAAAACCATAAATAGAACAAGTTCCAGCTTCATCCGCCAATACGACTACAGAATTGTCTTCATCCACTGAAATGATGATTCCATTTTCATCAGCCAAAACCAACCAAGCATTTCCCTGGCTGTTAAAATTCAAATTGTATTCATATACTGAGCCATCTACACAGATGGTGGTCTCATCAGCAGTATTGACACCCCCAGCAAATACTTGTGTCCAATCCACAAAGATCGAATTAGTACTCAATACGGCACAATCGCCTGCTGGTAATTCATCAATACTAGCCACTGCGGGTGGCAAATCTCCTTGATAGGCAACTGCCCAAATCTCATAATCTTCTCCAGTCCAGTCCACACCCGTCACAAAAGATTCCTCTAGAGGTCCTGCAAAAACAACACCCTCTGGAGTTGCCAAATACAAAACTGTAGATCCCGACACTTCACCGAAATTGATATTAATGTCATTTGGAGGAACCTCCTGCGAAGTACAAAACGAAGTATTATCATCGGTAGATATGGCACCAATCGCTGCATTACATCCCAAAGTACAATCCGGATTTTCTGCGGGATCTAAAAAGGTGACACTCGGATATTCCAATCCCAAATTGATGGAAGAACAAGGGCCAGGCTGAAAGGGCAATGCGGTAACATCACCAAAAACCACAGGCACTATTATATAGGTAGCAGGAAAAGGCAAAGGCAAGCCCGGAGGCAACAAGCCCATTCCGTTATCTACAATAGGAACACTCGGACTCATCTCTTGTCCAAAAATAACGAAGGTCGCATTTGGATCATCCGCAGGATTCGTTTCCGTGGGTTGATCGAGGTATAACATAAAGGTTAAGCCGGGATTCGGCAAACCCAAAGTAGGATTCACACCTTCTGAACCAAAGTTCAAGATAGCGTCGCTACACAAAACATAAGGATCAGCAGCAGTTCCAGAACCCATGGTTCCATCGGGAGGACTGACACTAAAGTTACCTGGGTCGTTGCAATCGGCTGTTTGCGCTATTACACTTGTCGCAGAAAAAGCAAACAATAGCAAGACTAGCACCGCCCATAGGGGTCGCAAATTCTTCATTCGTTAAAGATTGGATATTTAATTCTGTCGTAAAGATAAGCACTGTAAATGCTATCCTTGAGATGTTTCTTATCTAATAAAAGCTGCCCCGCAAATGAGCGAGCTCCCAGGCTTTTATTGCCTTAACTCAAAGCCTCCTGTTCTCGTTGTTTCTCTACACGTTCGGCAAGTAAAATGCTGAACTCATATAATATGTACACAGGTATGGAGACCAAGATTTGTGAAAAGGGATCCGCAGGAGTTATGACTGCAGAGATAACCAACACAACAACAAAGGCGTGTTTGCGATAGGAACGTAGGGTAGAAGGGTAAATCAGACCCATTTTTGCTAATAAATAAATCACCGTCGGCAATTCAAATAGAATTCCAGCGGCCAAAACCAAGGAAGTAACTGTTTGAATGTACGATTCAATATTAAAGTCCTTTGCTATCTCCTCCGCCAAGTCGTAACTCGCAAAGAAGTTGATGGCAAAAGGGCAAAGAACGAAATAGCCAAAAGAGGCGCCCATCAAGAAAAGAATAGAACCGAATAAAACAACACCACGGGCTTGCTTTCTTTCTTCGTCGTACAAGCCAGGAGATATAAAGCGCCACAACTCCCAAAGCAAATAAGGGAAACCCAAAATCAAACCTACAAAGAGCGACACTTTTAAGTGCAAGAAAAATGGATCCGTAAGCTTCCGAAATTCCACATTAAAGACTGGAGGCTTTATACAAGCTCTATCTTCCAAACCCACCCAGTGCGAAAATTTGCAAAGCTGTGTATACGTAACAAAATCTTCATTCTTGGGGCCCAATATCACCGTCTCCATTACAAAGCTCTTCATAAAAAAAGCTACCAGTCCAATGAGCATAATGCTCAGTAAAACTCGGATAATGTGCCAACGCAATTCTTCCAAGTGATCCAAAAAAGACATTTCTTTTTCTTGGGAGTTTGCGTGCTCCAAATCGACATCAATTTGATCTAAGGGTGTGGGCTTCAAGCTGGATGAAATTACTTTCTAATAAATAAATGGAATCAACAAGAAGTTATCTTATCTACACGTCTTTGGTGGCGACCACCTTCAAACTGGGTCTTCGCAAACTGCAAAACGATTTCACTCGCAGTTTCGAAACTAATAAAGCGTGCTGGCAAACAAATAACATTCGCGTTATTATGTTGTTTCGTCAACACCGCCAATTCAGGCTCCCAGGCAATTCCTGCACGAATGTTTTCATATTTATTAGCAGTAATTGCTACCCCATTTGCAGAACCACAAATCAAAATACCCCAAGCGCAATCTCCTGCTGAAACCGCTTTTGCCAAAGGATGTACAAAATCAGGATAGTCCACAGAATCAGGAGAAAAAGTCCCAAAATCGGTCAATTTCCATCCTTCTTTCAACAAATGTGAACGCAGTTGCTCTTTGTATTCGAAACCGGCATGATCTGACGCAATAGCCACTATTTCCATTCCTATTTTTATTACAAAACTAAGGTATAAATGGAGGATAAAAGACTAGATGCAAATGTCCCTTGAAGTCCTTCAAACAACGATGTCTTTCTATTCTTCTTATAAGACACTCAACTTCCATTTATGAGAGCACAACTTAAAAACAAAATATTTACAACAAGCTCTATCGCTTCACTGCTAGCCGCTTATCGCAGAAAGGCGATATCTCTCCCTTTTTTGAGTCTCCCAGAGAATAATCAAAATTCAATCAAGCAGCTTAAGAAAGAAAAGTTTAATTTTGACTTACTAAGTAACAGAGCCAAGTTAGTTTTTCACAAAGTCTGGACATTATTTGATGCACTTCGAAGCCGAAATGGCTGAAGAGGTGAAATTATTTCTTTACCATATGTTAGCTGGGGCATAAGGGGAGATAGTGTACTGCCGTGGAAGATTGTTTACTTACAGGATAAGATTTATTGAGGAGAGGTAAAGCCAGCTATGACTAAACATCTAGAGCTCCAGCTCTTGCAGGAAAAACAGCGCCAACGACTGCAAGCAAGTTTGGAAACATTACGACATGCTGTACACGATTCGGTAGGGAATTACGAGAACTTCAAAGCACTTCAACAGAAGGCTAAGAACTGGAAGTGGGAGTCCATTGAAAATCTCGAAAAATACCTAGTAGAATTCGAAGGTCGATTGCAACAATCGGGCGCACAAATCATTTGGGCAAAAGATGCCGATGAAGCGCGTAAGGCCATTCAACAAATTCACTCGCAAGGAAAGTTTGATACGACTTTAGTAAGTCGCTCAAATGAGCTTTCTGAAATAGAGATAGAAACACATTTCCAGAATTTAGGATTGGGTTTTCAAAATACCGACATAGGACAGGATATAGCGACACAGCTCAAAATGAATCGTCGTCATCCGGTCTATCCACTCTTGGAAAAAGACAGTCGCGATTTGCGAAAGGAACTCAACAAAGGAGGTTACTCTTTGCCGGAACTACTAAGCACTTGGAGGAAAGAATCGAACAAAAAGCAGTCGGGCTTAACGCTAAGTATTACGGGAGCAGACTTCCTCATAGCAGATAAGGGCACTATTGTCAATTGTTCTACCGAAGGTGACGCTTCTTGGTCTTCATCGCTGGCCGATACGCAAGTTGTGGTGAGCGGCATTGAAAAGGTCCTACCCAATATGCAAGCCTTGATGGAGGTTTTGCCCGTATATGCTTCTTACCAATTTGGAAAGGCAAATATTGCAAGAACCCTATTACGGAGAGGAAACAAGTTCAAAGAAGGGAAATTAATTCTGATTCTTATCGACAATGGGCGGACAGAACTATTGGCCAATCCCAATTTCAGAGAAGCCTTGTATGATCTAGAAGGCAGTTCTTTCATATTGGATTGTCCGATCTATCAAAACATCAGCGGCCAACACTATGGTGCTTTAATTCCCGGGCCTCTTGGAGCTGTTTTGACTAGTTTATTGTACAAAGAAAAGGACTTCGTTGACGATCCTTCTTTTTACAGTTGCTTAGAAGAAAACCTCTCTTCTAATCCTTTTCTTATTGATTTGCGTCGAATGATCGTCAATGCACGCTCGCGAAGCATGACTGGACAAGGAAAAGGAACCATGGAAAGATATTTCTGGGATTATTGGGAAAAAGCAATGCTCGATCGAGACCAACTCGACGGACGAAATAACTTTCTCAAGAAATCATTTCGAAGACTAATGTCTAAATTTATTGCTGGCAAAACACATACCCCAGAATTTGCACCTAAGTCGTTCGCACAACTTTGGGAAGAAAGAAGAATCGCTTTTAAGTGATCATAATAAATGCAAAAGAAAGCCCCCTTTCATTAATACGTATGAAAGGGGGCTTTTTTATTCTTTGCTAATAAATATTAGAGCTGCTTCGACTATTTAGTATTCAAACAATCTAAGCAAGTCTGCCTCAAATCGAGCTACTGGCAAAAATGCTTCTTCCAAAGCTCCTGCAAAAGGCACAGGAGTATCTAAAGAAGCCGAACGTAAAACTGGTCCGTCCAAATACTCAAAGCATTCTGAACTGATCATACTGACAATTTCACCTCCAATTCCACCAGTCATACTGTCTTCGTGTAAGACAATCGCTTTTCCAGTCTTTTTTACAGAACTCAAAATCGCATCTTTGTCCAAAGGAGCCAAAGAACGCAAGTCGATAAGCTCCGCCTCCATTTCAGGATGTTTTTCCAAAATATTCAGCGCCCAGTGAACGCCCATTCCGTACGTGATAATCGTCAAATCCTCTCCTTCTTTGACCACCGCTGCCTTGCCGATTTCCACAGTATAAGGCGCATCTGGAATATCAGCTTTCACCGTTCGGTACATCGCCTTGTGCTCAAAAAACATTACCGGATTGGGGTCTTCAATAGCAGCCATCAACAAGCCCTTCGCATCATAAGGGTTCGAAGGGTAAACAATCTTAAGTCCCGGAGAGTGGAAAAACCATGCTTCGTTACTTTGACTGTGAAAAGGACCTGCTTGTACACCAGCTCCCGTTGGCATCCGAACCACCACATCGGCATTTTGTCCCCAACGGTAGTTAGATTTACTCAGGTTATTTATAATCTGATTGAATCCACAAGTCACGAAATCCGCAAATTGCATCTCTACCATTGCCTTTTTACCAGCAATGGAAAGCCCGAATCCGATACCTAAAATCGCAGACTCGCAAATAGGGGTATTTCTCACACGACCATGCCCAAACTTGTCTAAAAAGCCATCCGTGATTTTGAATACACCACCATATTCAGCAATGTCTTGGCCCATCAAGACCAAATTGTCGTGTCGCTCCATCGACTGCAAAAGGCCATCAGAAATCGCATTTATGAAGCGCTTCTCACTGGTCTTCTCGTTCTTAGCTTCAAGAACTACGGCATCCGATTTTTTGTAAACATCCTCTATTTCTTCCTGCGCTTCTTCCAAAGTAATGATGGGCGTATCGTAAGCTACTTTCAACTCACTTTCGATCTCCGCCTTAAATTCACTGCGGAAGTCCTCCATCATATCGGTCGTCAAAATACCCTCTTGCTCCAAGAACAATTCGAAATTAGCAATCGGATCTTTCTTCGCCCAAGCGTCCATCAATTTCTTCGGTACATATTTCGTCCCAGAAGCCTCTTCATGACCGCGCATGCGGAAGGTCTTACACTCCAATAAAATCGGACGAGGATTCTTCAAAATCGACTGCTTCAATCGACTAATCGTCTCGTAAACTTCTAAGATATTGTTCCCGTCTATTTCATGTGCCTCCATTCCGTAGCCCAATCCACGATCGGCAATACGCTCGCAATTGTATTGCTCACTGGTAGGTGTAGATAAGCCGTAGCCATTATTTTCTACCACAAAAATGATGGGCAAATTCCAAACTGAAGCCACATTTAAAGACTCGTGAAAATCACCTTCACTCGTTCCTCCTTCCCCACTAAACGCTACCGTAACTTTCTTTGCTTTTTGTAGATGGTTGGCCAGTGCTATTCCACTTCCAACACCCAATTGCGCACCCAAATGCGAAATCATCCCAACAATGTGAAACTCATTGGTTCCAAAGTGAAACGAACGATCACGGCCCTTGGAAAACCCTCCGCGTTTGCCCTGCCATTGCAAGAACAATCGATGCAAAGGAATATTTCGAGAAGTAAAGACACCCAAATTTCGGTGCATCGGTAAAATGTACTCGTCAGCATCTAAGGCAGCAGTAACACCCACTGAAATAGCTTCCTGTCCAATGCCACTGAACCATTTGCTGATCTTTCCTTGACGCAACAAACTCAACATCTTTTCCTCCACCAAACGGGGAAGCAGTAATTGTCGATAGAGATCCAACAACAATTTCTTGCTGTGCTTTTTACGCTTGTATTCGATCGCCATTTTTGTCGATCCTTTCTTAGTCGCGAGCATTTTTCCCATTTATTCTCTACAAGTAATAGTGTGAAGACAGCGCAAATTTAAGTCCATTTCTCCGCTTCTGCCTGTAAAGAAAAAACGAATTTGCCTTTATCAAGCTTCCACTCGTTTGAGATTGTAAGACCTTTAGAAGCTTGCGAAACTCTACTGTTCTTTTTTATTCTTTTGTCAAGCGGAAGGTCATGCGATGATAGGGGCTTGGACCATGCGCCTTTATGGCTGCACGATGCGCAATAGTAGGATAACCTTTATTGCTATCCCAAGCATATTCAGGATACTCCTCATGCAGTTTTTGCATGTATTCATCCCTGTGGGTTTTCGCCAAAATAGAAGCTGCCGCTATTGCAGCGTACTTTCCGTCGCCCTTTACTACACATAGATGCTGTGTCCAAGGGTAAGGTTTAAAGCGATTGCCATCTACCAATATCAACTCAGGCCGAACCTTCAGTTTATCCAAGCTTCTATGCATTCCCTCCAAAGAAGCCTGCAAAATGTTGATTTGATCGATCTCTTGGTGAGAAACCGCAGTTACCGACCAAGCTAATGCCTCTTTTTCGATTATAACCCGCAGTTCGTTTCGCGCTTCTTCTTTCAAGACTTTGCTGTCATTCAATAGTTCGTGCTCAAAGTCTTTCGGTAAAATCACAGCGGCAGCATACACCGCTCCTGCCAAGCAGCCACGACCGGCCTCGTCGCAACCAGCCTCGATTAACTGCGGGTGATAGTGCTTTAATTTCATACTTTACCTAAAGGTCGGGAACCAATAGCTCTCCATCTTGTTTTTATAATAAATAAAAGCGCAATCACAGACTTGGTGGATAATTAAGCGCAGATAAGAAAGCGTCAAACAATTCCAATTCTGAACTAGCGTTTATATTTATACGCTGAAACTATGTCTAACTTATTAATCTTCTTACTGGTAGTTGCAGGCATTTACTATGGGGGTAAAATGCTCATTCGATACGCTGCAATAAAGTTTATCTCGAATATAAACACCAAAGTACAGCAACAACAACGAGACTTCCAGCAAAGACAAAGATCACCTGCAAGCGCTCCGAAAGAAGGAGAAATCAAAGTAGAACACGCACCGCAAGAAAAGGCAAAACTGGGAGACCAAGGGGGAGAATATATTGAATTTGAAGAGATTTCATAATTATTTATTCCTTATTGATCTTTTAACTAACTTAGAGAAGCACGAACTAGCGGGTTTAGTTCCGAACCCTTAAATCCCCATGAATACTCCTCTTATAAACTATAAGCAGCTGGAGCTTGATGCCGTCTTGGAAATTACCCAAGCCATCAACCGCAATACCTCAGCTGTTGATCTCTGTAAAATTTACGGCTTTACATTAAGGGCGCACATGGGCGTGCAAAGGATGGCGGTAGTATATCTCGATGATCCAGATTGGGAGCTTTTGATGATACAGGGCTTGAAAGAGGATTTCATCCAACTAAATGAAATCGACCAATGGTGCAATGCTGATGAAGAGATCAGCTTACTAAAAGACACCGACTTACGCATTCGTAAAGAGTTTGATGTTTTACTTCCCGTTCGACACAAAGGGCGTTGCATTGCCTTTGTACTCATTGGCAATTTGAATGAGATAAAAGAACGGCAATTACCCGTTTCTTTCGATGAAAAAATCAAATTCATTCAAACGGTTACAAATATTATTATCGTAGCTATTGAAAACAAGCGCCTATTCAAAAAGCACGTGGAGCAGCAGGCCATTCAAAAAGAAATGGAGCTCGCGCGGAAGGTGCAAAAAATGCTCATACCAGCAGATTTACCTAGCACCTTAGACATTGCTGCCATTTATAGACCGCATCACAGCATTGGAGGAGATTACTACGACGTATTCGAGCTTTCTCCAAAGAACTTGCTCATCTGTATGGCGGATGTTTCAGGAAAAGGAGTGGGTGCTGCACTCTTGATGGCTAACTTTCAAGCCTTGGTTCGAGTCTTAGCACGTGAATCTCGTTCGCTTACTGAGTTGGTTAGCATCTTAAACGAACGCGTAGAAGAAATCACAAAAGGCGATCGCTTTATTACGGTATTTATTGCACTGTACAACACGGAAACTAAAGAGTTGAGCTACATCAATGCTGGCCATCCTCCACCGATTGTCTGCAAGAAAAACGGCATTGAAGAACTCTCTAAAGGTTGTATAATCCTAGGAGCTTTCCCCGACCTTATTAAAGTCGAAGAAGGAAGATTAAGCCTAGAAGACGATTCCATCTTACTCATTTACACCGACGGACTGACCGAACTTAGTAATAGCAAAGGAGAACTCTTCAACGAAGATCGTTTATATGAGTTTGCCACGAAAAATCAAGAGTTATCCCCAGACGATTTCTTGGACAGTTTGATTAGTGAAATGAATGCCTTCAAAAGAGAAGAGCCTTATTCCGACGATATTTCAGTACTTTGTTGGAAAATCAGCGCCTAGCGGTTCATCATAATAGGCATCACCAACATCAACAGCTCCTCGCCTTCTTCCTGTTCGCCAGGAATAATCAATCCAGCTCTACTTGGAGTGCTCAATTGGAGTTTGACTTGCTCTGAATCCAATACGCCTAATACTTCAATCAAGAATCGAGCATTAAAAGCAACTTTCATGGCTTCTCCTTCAAATTGACACATCAATTTTTCAGCAGCGTGATTCGCAAAGTCTGGATCTTCTGCTTGAAGAATAACATGCGAAGGATTGATGTCTAGTAAAACTTGATAAGTTGTCTTACTTGCGAAAATTGAAATACGTTTCAAGGCATTTTGAAAATCAACTCGACTAATCGACAACTCATTAGGATTGTTCGTCGGAATAACGCGACTTACGTCAGGAAAAATGGAATCGATCAAACGACAAACCAACAACTTTCCATTTGATTCGAAGAACGCGTTTTTATCATTCCAAAAAATACGCACTTCACCAGTTTCATCGGCTAGTGAGACTTTGAGGAGACTTGCTGCTTTCTTAGGCAGGATCAAATTTACGTTTCCTTGATGCGTAGCATTTTTATTTTCATACTTCACCAATTTGTGTCCATCGGTAGAAATAAAACGGGTGCCCGTTTCATCAATTTCCATTTTAACACCACTCATCGCAGGTTTCAAATCATCGCTGCTAGTAGCAAACAATGTCTTGGCTACCGCTTCTGCCAAAATCACGGCATCTAAGCTGATGTTGTCATTGTTTTCTTTCTCTGGAATTTCCGGAAACTCCTCCCCGTTCTCTCCGGCCAATTTATAAATCCCAGTTTCCGAGGTTATACTCACGGTAAATTGCTCTTGATCAATATCGAATTCGAGCGGTTGATCTGGCAATGCTTTCAAGGTATCAAGCAATATTCTTGCAGGAATAGCAACCACGCCATTTTCCGTTCCTCCTACAGCAACAGTAGCCATCATCGAGGTTTTCAAATCAGAAGCGTAGACCTTTAAGTGATCGCCTTCTAATTGAAATAAAAAATCTTCCAAAATCGGAAGAACGCTATTATTTCCAATAGAGCCACTAATCAGATTGAGGCCTTTTAACAAGATATTGGTGGAAACTGTAAATTTCATCCTATGGGTATTTGCTTGATTATATCAAAGGTACTGCTAATGCGTTTCTTCAATAACAAACCTGTTTTTATTTACTAATAAATAAATATTAGCGTTCTATTTTAACGTTTTCGCGAAAAGCATGTACAACCATTCCACTGCGTAATTTTGGTTCAAACCAAGTTGATTTTGGAGGCATTACTTCTCCCGAATCTGCCACAGAAAACAGTTGATCTAAACTCACTGGAAAAATGGAAAAGGCAATTTGCATTTCTCCACTATCTACGCGACTTTCTAGTTCTTTCATTCCTCGAATCCCACCTATAAAATCGATGCGGTCATCAGTTCGTTGATCTTTTATCCCTAAAATCGGATACAGTAATTGATCGTGTAAAATCGAGATATCTAAGGAACCTACAGCATCTTCCAAATTGTGATATTCCCTTTTCGCCGATAAGGAATACCATTCACCAGAGATGTACATTCCAAAAATTCTTGCCTTGGTGGGCTTGAAGCTTTGTTGTCCTTCCGAATTTATTTCAAACTTTTCAGCCACCAAGTCCAAAAACTCTTGCTTACTGTGGCCATTCAAATCTTTCACAACTCGATTGTAGTCGATGCAATTGACTTGATCGTGCGGAAACAAAACGGTTAGGAAATAATTAAATGGCTCATCACCTTCTACTTTACTGTGTTGTTCTCGTTCCTGAAATCCCACCTTGCTGGTTGAAGCTGCACGATGATGCCCGTCTGCGATGTAGGTCTCTGAAATTTCATTTTCAAAAAGCTTAACAATTTGCTTGATGTCTTCATCTCCATCAATCACCCACAAGCTGTGTTGTACACCATCCTCTGAGCTGAAATCGACTGCTGGTTCTGCCTCCATCAATCGACTCGACAAAGCATCCATGCTTTCATTCTTGCGATAAGCGCAAAAAACAGGACCTGCATGAATACCCGTCGTTGAAATGTGCTTGATTCTATCTTCTTCTTTTACAGGCCGTGTAAACTCATGTTTCTTGATCACACCGTTCTGATAGTCATCAATGCTTGATCCGCAAACCAATCCCACTTGATTGACATCTCCCATAATCAAGCGATACAGATAAAAGCAAGCTTTGTGGTCTTTCAAAAAAACATTTTGCTCCAAGAAAGACCAAAAATTATCTCTTGCAGCAGCATAAACTTGCTCGTCGTAAGCTGAAAGTTCTGGATCAAATTCAATTTCCGAGCGAATAACGCGCAGAAATGAATAAGGATTTTCTTCAGCATCTTCTCGAGCTTCTTCCCTACTCATTACATCATAAGGACGTGATGCTACTTTTTCCACTAAATCTGGTCTCGGGCGATAGCCGATGAAAGGTCTGATTTTAGCCATTTCTGTAATTTATGGGGCAAAGATAGAAGATTCGACGCTGCTCTTCTTGTTCCAATTTTCATTCCCAATTGCAATTCTGATGGATCATTTATCCACATAGCACTATTTACCTTTTGTTCTTTCGCGCTTTATACCCTAGAAGTAAGGAGAATTATGGGATTAGCAAAAACTTATGGCGCAGCGGTTTTGGGCGTAGATGCTTGTTTGATTACAGTAGAAGTCAACATCACGACGGGAGTAAAATACTTTATGGTAGGCTTACCTGACAATGCCGTTCGAGAAGGTCGATTTCGAATTGAATCGGTATTGAAGCATTGCGGCCTCCACATGCCACGGCAAAAAATCATTGCCAATTTCGCTCCTGCCGACATTCGAAAAGAAGGTTCGGCCTTTGACTTAACCTTGGCTATGGGTATACTCAGTGCAAGCGGCCAAGTACCTGAAGATCTCACTGGAAAATACTTATTGATGGGAGAACTCTCCCTAGACGGAACCTTAAACCCCATCAAAGGAGCTTTACCAATCGCGATTCAGGCAAGAAAAGAGGAGTTCGCAGGATTTATATTGCCCAAGGAAAATGCAAAAGAAGCTGCCATTGTCGATGGCTTAGAAGTGTATGGTGCGAGTAACTTTATGGAAGTCGTTCGTTTCTTTCGCGGGGAAAATTGTTTGGAGCAAATTATAGTTGATACCCGCGCTCAGTTTCTCAGCAAGCTAGACCATCCTAGCAGCGATTTCTGTGATGTCAAAGGACAAGAGAACATTAAAAGAGCGCTAGAAATTGCAGCAGCGGGTGGACATAACGTGATTTTGATCGGACCACCGGGAGCAGGAAAAACCATGCTCGCTCGAAGACTCCCTGGGATATTGCCTCCTTTCAACTTACATGAAGCCCTAGAAACAACCAAGATTCACTCAGTAGCAGGAAAACTACAAGGGAATACTAGCCTCCTCTCCGATCGTCCTTTTAGAGCTCCACATCATACAGTCAGCGATGTGGCTTTGGTGGGCGGCGGTGGTCATCCTCAACCAGGAGAGATCTCTTTGGCGCACAATGGCGTGCTCTTCCTCGATGAACTTCCAGAGTTCAAACGAGCCGTACTTGAAGTACTGCGCCAACCCATGGAAGAGCGGCGAATCACTATTTCACGGGCACGCTTTACCGTTGATTATCCCGCGAACTTCATGTTGATCGCGAGTATGAATCCCTGCCCTTGTGGTTTTTACAATCACCCCGATAAAGAATGCGCTTGTGCTGCGGGCATGGTGCAGAAATACCTCAACCGCATATCAGGACCTCTACTGGATCGCATTGATTTACACGTAGAAGTAACGCCAGTTTCTTTCCGCGAACTTTCGAATGATGTAAAGTCAGAAAATAGTAAAGCCATTCGTCAACGTGTTATCAAAGCCCGCCAAATTCAAAATGAGCGCTTATCAGACCTGCCAAATGTCTACTCCAATGCCCAAATGGCACCCAAACAAGTACGCGAAATTTGCTCCATCAATGAAGAGAGTCGAAAAATATTAGATCAAGCCATGGAAAAACTAGGGCTTTCAGCTAGAGCGTACGATCGCATACTTCGAGTATCTCGAACCATTGCTGATCTTGCAGGAGAGGAACATATTGAAATGGAACACCTCGCAGAAGCAATCCAGTTTCGAAGCTTAGATCGCAGTAATTGGGCGGGATAACTGGATGATGGCGCCAAGTAGTTTTTATTAAGCAACAGAATATATGTTTTCCTGTGGGCAGAACGGAACTTTAGCCGTCTGAATACTGTAATATTGTAGAGATGCAGCAGACCAGTAATTTTTTCGATAAAGAAGAAGAAGCACGAATCATTTCTGCCATAAAAACGGCAGAAGGCATGACTTCTGGGGAAATCAAGATTCACATGGAATGTCATGCGGGCAAAGAAGTAAAAGACCGCGCGGCAGAGATTTTTGATTCTTTAGGGATGTACAATACTGAGAACCGAACGGGCATTCTCTTTTATTTAGCCATGGATGAGCGACAGTTTGCCATTCTTGGTGATGTAGGCATTAACGAAAAAGTAGGCGAAAGCTATTGGAATGAACTTCGGGACCGCTTGCAAGACAATTTCAAAAGTGAACGCTTTTGCGATGGCCTAGTCGAAGCTATTATTGATGCTGGTGAACACCTTCGCCACTTCTTCCCTATTGGGGATGATGACAAGAACGAACTATCTGACGAAATCTCTTACGGCAATTGAATAAACACTTAGTAATATTATTGACCAGCCTACTTGGGCTCACTTTTTTCTGGCAAACCACATTGGGACAGATACCGGCTAAACCAGCTCTGTCTGAAGGACAGGTAATAGATCAAGCGGATATTCTTTCGGATGCGGAAGAAAAGAGACTCGAAAACTATTTACTCCAGCTTGATAAGTCTGGCTCAAGTCAAATAGTCGTGTACACCCTCCAGAAGCTTCCTAGCAGAATGAACGAAAACGATTTTGCCATTGGGATTTTGAACGAGTGGGAAGTTGGTGAAAAAGGAAAGGACAACGGGGTAGTTTTATTGGTCGCGATTGACGATAAAAGGGTGGCTATTCAAACAGGCTATGGTGCAGAACAATATCTCACGGATGATGCGGCCAGCAGAATTATTAGTGAAGACATGCGCGCACCATTCCGAAAAGGAAGATATGCCGATGGAATAAATGTTGCCGTTAAAAAAATCGATGGATACTTAACAGGTAAGTATAAAAGAGAAGGCAAATATTACGATGGCGAAAGCGATGGAAGCATCTTCGGGATTCCTCCTATCCTATTTTTCATTTTAGCTGTTTTCATATTCTTCCTCATCTTCAGTGTATTGGCGTCCAGCGGAAAGCGCGAGTCTACAACTTATAGTGATCAAGGAAAAGACATTCGTGAAGAAAGACGTAAACGCGGAAGAAGACAGCAGCGCCGGCGACCAGTTGTAACTGGCTATCCACGCAGAACGAACATGCCAAGAGGTGGTTGGTGGGTCTTTGGTGGTGGAAGCGGCCGCTCTCGTGGTGGCGGTGGTTGGACTGGCGGCGGTGGAAGCATGGGCGGCGGCGGTTTTGGCGGTTTTGGCGGCGGTCAAGGTGGCGGCGGTGGTGCTTCGGGAGGCTGGTAAGCCTCTTCAATCTCATAGAAAACCTTCATTGATACACTGTTCTTTTTCTATCCAATACTTAATACACCTAGCTCCAACAGATTTTTTTCTGTTTTTGAAGAAAATTTTATTTTTTCTCTACTTTCTTCACATTTCACTCAATTTCAATATCATACGAAAGCGACATTGACTTAAATCTGTATTTTTATTATATAAAAAGACTTGAATGATAAGTGTTGGCACAGAAATTGATGCTTTATTGTCAGAAGTTATTTTCATTTAAGTATTCAAGAAAACCTCCGTTGCATGCTGGCTCGGAGGTTTTTTTATGCCTAAAAATCACATTTCTCTTTCTTATATATTCTTTTTTATCAAAGTTGGCACAGCCTTTGAACTACCCTTAATCGAGTAGTTGTTTTTTTCCATAGTTAGGCCATTACCCTGGTAAGAAGAAGTCTTACCAGGGTATTTTGGTTATAAAGGTTTCCCAAGGCTAATCGTGCCTAAATCTCCAGATTGTGTTAAAAGCCTTCCCGCCTTTTTTTTTCACTATTTTTTCCACTTCATTTGCAGGCTAATAATACTTTGAGTCGTCTTTCGAGCGTCTCTATGTAGCAACTCCCCGTTTAAAGATTAGAGATTTAGAGAGACTAGTACAGAAGAGATGAGATGTAGGAATTTGATGGCCTTGTTTGCAGGGCTATGTTTTGCATTTATAATGCAAGCACAAAACAGTGGCGTGCGAGAATGCCCTGAATGGCAGCCGTGCAGTAAAGAAGAGATTGAACAACGCTTTGCCTTAATAAGCAGTGATATTCCCATGGAAATGAACAGTACTGTTTATACCCACATTCGGCATTGTTTACATAGAAGCAAAGAGAAATCAGAGCGATTGATTGGTTTATGCGAAACCTACTTTCCTGTGATCGATGAGGTTTTGCAACAAGAAGGCGTTCCTATAGCATTGAAATACATGTGTATTGCCGAATCAAACATGAACCCTACCGCAATTTCCAGAGCCGAAGCAGTGGGTATGTGGCAATTCATGGAATACACGGGCAAAATGTATGGCCTCACTACCAATGAGTTTGTCGACGAACGTTACGATTTTTACAAAGAAACTCGAGCGGCTGCCCGATTCTTACGGGATTTACACGATCAATTTGACGATTGGTTGTTAGCAATAGCTGCTTACAATTGCGGCCCTGGAAGAGTACGTAAAGCAATTCGCAGATCAGGTGGAAAGAAGGACTTTTGGAAAATCAAACGGTTTCTTCCACGAGAGACTCGCAACTACGTTCCGAGAATATTGGCAGAAACTTACTTCATGTACTACTACAGTGAGTATGACCTTCGACCTGTTGATCCTTATTGGAAAGACTTATATGTCGCTATTGAAGAAGTGCATTATGATACGCATCCGGAATCGATTGCCAATAAGCATGGAGTTACACTAGGGGAATTATATTTATTTAATCCCGAGCTTTTGAAAAATAAGATTGAAATGCTTGACCTCCCGTACTACGCTAAAATTCCTGCACCCTACAATCACTACGAAATGGGTATTGCGCAAGCATATGTTCCTGAAGAAGGTGCCGCTTCCATTCAAAAAGGTAGAAACTATCCACGAACCACTATTGTACCTGACAAACTAGCAGTGGTAGAAGCTAGTGACTTGCCTATAGAAACTGAAAAGGAAGAACCTTTCACAGAATCTCTTTTTGAAGAACAAATGAAACGAATGGATCTAGAAAGAGAAGCACTGAATGCTGAAATAGCCACTCAAAAGAAAAAGGGCTTCTTCCCCTTTCTTGGGAAAATCTTTTCTAGGTAATTAGATAATAAAAATGGGCTGGTATTGAATATTAGCCCTTTTCCTTTCTCCTCTACCACTCAATACTTACACGTTCGAGAATACTTCGGACAAGTGATTTGTGGAAAGTATAGTACAAAGAGACTCCTCCAAATGGAGCTCCATCCGCACTCGCTTTTTGCAACTCATCTCCTCGTTCAAATCTAAAATTGGTACCCGTAGCATAGCCTCCATAAGCCATCAAACGTACTTTTTTACTCAGCTTGTGTTTGATTCTTGTTCCTATGCGAATTTGCCACAGACTCAAGTCTACGCTTGACTGCTCGTCAGCCACAGGCGGTAGCGTTAATGGGTGCTGAAAAATAGAATAGTTTCCATACCCTGTTCGGTAGGCATTTAAACCCACAAAGAACGCCTGTTGCCAAGCCTTACTGTACTTGTGCGAATAGCTAATCTGAACCGGCAAGATGGCTGCAAATGTTCCCTTCTTACCTACTTTCATGGCTACTCCTCCAAAAGGGATCGGAATGTTAAAGCCATTGGTGTAACTGAATACAACTCCATAAAAAAATTGACGCTTCAGATTCTTTAAGATAGCACGTCCATAAAAACCGGTAAAGCGCAAAGTCGTACTTGAAAACTCATTGTCGTTTTCCGAGACCAAGAAATTGGCAGAGTAAAACTCTGCTCGCTTCTTACCCACATAACGCACCAAAGACATCCCAGTTCCTACCGATAAAAAGTCGTTATAAAGCTCATTACTAGGTAAGTTCAAATGCGTCCGCTCAGCATAAAAAGTCCAAAAAAGCTGATAAGCCTTAAGCTTTAATGCTCCTCTTGGCTTTAGGACGTTTTTCAAATTGAAATCTATATCTAAGCCCAAACTACCCTTTACAGGAATGATACCACTGATGTAGGATCTTGTGCTGTTAAACTCTTGAGTGGTCGGAACATCAAAAGGGTAAGTCTTGTAGTTCGTTGATGGACTGAACTCAAAACCAGCGCTTAAGCTTGGTCGAAACATTTGATTGAGATCAACCACATTTATTTGCTGCGCTTGGCACAAAGTACCAATCAACAGCGCCATACATAATACCCAAGTCCTTATCATATTCCTTTTTTAAATCGACGGCCTAGCCATCATATATCCCATCACTTAGCTGCCTGGTGTTAAGCAATAAGCCTTAGAAGTTCAAGCTCCTTTACCTTATGACGGTAAAAAGTCTAAATCGGTTTGGCTGCCCGCAACATTTCTGTGTGCGGAATCCCATCTTCTAAGTAGTCCTTACCCGTTTCGTCGAATCCGAAAGACCTATAAAATCGCAACAAGTAGGTTTGAGCACCAATCCTTATAGGACATAGACCATACAAATCGAAACAGGTTTGAATACTCACGCGTAATAAGAGTTTTCCGTAGCCCTTTCCTCGGCCACTTGAAGTTGTGATGATTCGACCAATCGAGACTTCGGGAAAGGACAGACCAGCAGGTAGAATTCGAGCATATGCGCAAATAGCTCCATCTTCGGCTCTGCCCATCAAATGATAGCTTGCTTGATCCAAGCCGTCGAGATCTTGATAAGGGCAGTCCTGCTCTACTACAAAAACCTCCTGTCGCACTTTGAGCAATTCGTAAAGCTCATCTATACTTAAGTCTTTGAACGGCTTTAAGCTCCAATCTAAGTTTCGCATTCCTCGCATTTCACTTTTTCATTTTTAAGACCTTGTCGTACTAGCAAGCTCTATCTTTGAGCCTACAAGAAAGATTATGAAGCCACCAATTGCACCAATAGTTCCTCACAAACTTACAACGCACGATCATACCCGCATAGATAACTATTATTGGTTGCGCGGAAAGGAAGAAAAACAGGTACTAGATTATCTAAAGGCAGAAAACGATTTTACGTCATTTATTACCAAAGACAACAAAAAAGCAGAAGAGCATTTGTACAAAGAAATGCTGGGCAGAATAAAAGAGACCGACCTTTCGGTTCCAGAAAAAGATGGTGATTACTACTATTATTCTCGAACGGAAGAAGGCAAAAGTTACTCCATTCACTGTCGGAAAAAAGGCAGCCTTTCTGGTAAAGAAGAAATCATTTTAGATGAAAACGACTTGGCTAAAGGAAAGGAATTCTTCTCCTTACATGAGTTCGAGATCAGCCCCGATGACCGCTATTTAGCTTATTCGACAGACACGGATGGATCGGAAAAGCACGACATTTTCATCAAGGATTTGAGCAACAATACCATCATTGACAACAGCATTAAGCAAGCTGCGGGAGATGTTGTTTGGGCAAATGACAATAAAACCATCTTCTACAATCAATTAGACGAAACAATGCGCCCCTTTCAATTGTGGCGCCATGTAATTGGCAGCACGAATGATGATGACCAACTGGTTTTCGAAGAAAAGGATCAAGCTTATTTTCTTGCTCCGACAAAAACAAAGAGCGAAGAGTTTCTCCTGATTTACCTGCACAGTAAAATAACGACAGAAGTTCATTACCTCGATGCCAATAATCCTAAAGGAGAATTTCAACTTTTTGCCGAGCGAAGAAATGGAGTAGAATATTCACTAGCGCATCATGAAGACAAATTCTACATTCTTTGTGATGAGAATGCGATCAATTTTAAACTAATGGAATGTCCAGTCAATAAAACGGACTGGCAACATTGGACAGCAACGGTTCCTTACAATGAAGAAGTCAAACTCAGTGGACTGGATGCTTTTAAAGATCACCTTGTCATTTATGGCAGAAAAGAGGGTTTGAAGAGTATTCACATTTATCACTATGCAAGCAAAAGTCTAAAACAATTACGTTTCCCACAAGCCATTTACACATATTGGGAAAGTGATAATCCTGAGTTTAACACTACCCTTGTTCGGTTCACCTATTCTTCGATGTGCACACCTCGAAGAGTGGTTGATTACGATTTAGAAAAGGAAACTTTTACCATTAAAAAAGAATACGAAGTCCTAGGAGGTTTTGATCGAAGCAACTATCAAGAGGAGCGCGTTTTTGCAAGGGCCGATGACGGAACTTCCATCCCAATTTCGATCTTATCAAAAAAGGGTTTAAAGAAGGATGGCAATAATCCCTGTCTCCTTTACGCATATGGTTCGTATGGAAGTCCAAGTGATCCTTATTTTTCATCTACCATTTACAGTTTAGTCGACCGCGGATTCGTTTATGCGATTGCGCACATTAGAGGCGGGGGAGAAATGGGAAGGAATTGGTATGAAAACGGAAAATTTCTACATAAAAAAAACACCTTTACGGATTTCATAAATTGCGCAGAGCATCTCTGTTCGATCGCTTACACAAAAGCTGAAAAATTAGTAGGAAGAGGCGGAAGCGCTGGTGGCTTACTAATGGGAGCAGTGGCGAATATGGCACCCAAACAATTCCATCTAATTTGTGCACATGTTCCATTTGTAGATGCTTTAACAACAATGCTAGATGAAAGCATTCCTTTGACGGTGATAGAATACGACGAGTGGGGCAACCCTAATGAGAAGAAATTCTATGACTATATGCTTTCCTATTCACCTTACGATAATGTGGAAGCTAAGGAGTATCCGAACATTCTAATTACAGCTGGATTAAATGATCCACGCGTTCAATATTGGGAACCCGCAAAATGGTGCGCAAAATTACGCGCCACTAAAACAGACCAAAACACACTCATTCTCAAAACCAATATGGGGGCCGGCCACCAAGGGCAGTCAGGTCGTTATGGCTATTTAAAAGAACAAGCTTTCGAATATGCTCATATTTTGAAAACTTTATCTATTCCATTCTAATCGTTTCCGAACACCTCATTTATGCCTGAAATAGAATCGAATAAAAACCCAAATAAAACCATTGGCATTATCGGTGGTGGCATTGTAGGTTTGTCGGTGGCTTGGCAACTTTCGAAGCGATTAAAGGAAAAGGACTACGCCTTTTTTTTATTGGAAAAAGAAAAAGAGCTTGCTTTTCATCAAACGGGCCACAATTCGGGTGTTTTACATTCTGGCATTTATTACAAACCTAATTCGCTGCGAGCGAGCAATTGCCATACGGGAAGAACCGCCATGGTTGATTTTTGTAATAAATATCACATCCCACACGATGTTTGCGGAAAGGTGATTGTTGCTACACAGAAATCAGAATTCCAGCAACTAGAAAAAATATACGCCAATGGGCTAGCAAATAAAACGACTGATATTAGGTGGATAAATACGGAGGAAATAAAGGCCATTGAACCTTACTGTCATGGCTTGAAGGGAATTTGGGTCGGCAGCTCTGGAATTGTGGATTATCGAGCAGCCGCCAATAAAATGGGAGAATTATTCGAAGCCAATGGCGGTATTATTCACAAAAACTGTGAAGCGCTGGAAATAAACGAAGCAGAAAACATCAAAGTAATCAAAAGCTCGAAAGGGGATTTCAAGTGCAAGCAACTAATTGTTTGTGGTGGTTCTCAGAGTGATCGACTAGCGAGAAAAGACAACTTAGATCCGCAAATGCGAATTGTCAGTTTTCGAGGGGAATACTATGATTTATTGAACAAGGAAAAAGTGCGCAATTTAATTTACCCAGTACCCAATCCTGCCTTCCCATTCCTAGGCGTTCATTTTACCAGAATGACCGATGGCCGAATCGAGTGCGGACCCAATGCAGTCTTTGCGTTCAAAAGAGATGGTTACGGAAAATTTGATTTCAATTACAAGGACAGTCTGGATGCGCTTAGTTATTCAGGCTTCTTAAAATTAGCCAGTAGAAATTTAAAGTTTGGAATTGTCGAACAATGGCGATCAATTTCTAAAGCAGCTTTCTTGAAAAATTTACAAGGCCTAATTCCCAGCCTCCAATCGAAAGACATCAGCGCAGGAAGAAGCGGTGTACGGGCTCTAGCACTAGCAGCCGACGGCAACATTTTCGATGACTTTAAATTTGTGAGTCACCGAAATTCTTTACACGTTTTGAATGCACCAAGCCCTGCAGCCACTGCCTCCATTGCGATAGGAAATCAAATCGCAGAAAAAGCCATAAATGACTTTGGACTTGAGGAATAAAACAGAAAATTATTTACCGAAGTAACTTCCCGTAATATTTTCTATCATCTACGTTTATGCTGTAGAAATAAAACCCTGGCGCAAAATCGTCCCATTTGTTCAATAAATCCTGAGGGCTAACTAAAATGCTTTGTCGACCTAAGACATCGCTTATATTTACTTCACCCACCACATTTTCTTTGAGGAAAATTCCGCCTCTCTCGTTTTGTCCGAATAAAGAAAAGTTTTGTCCATTTTCCAACAATCCCAATGCCGGGTCACAGAATCCTGGCAAATTTTGATCCAACCATTCCAGCCGATTCATTAAAAAGTCAGAAAGATATTCGACCTCTTCTTCGTAGGTTCCTGTCACTACAGGATTAGGCCAAACCTGTTGATCTAAAATTGGCCAACGTGTGAAATTTCGTTTTTGTGCGAATTCCAATTCGTCTGAGTAAGTATTTATTTTTTCCAGTAAATACTCATCCGACAAAATATCTAAACGCAGAGTCTCATATCGACAGCGCAGCATTCCAGTAAAAACCTCATCTTCTAAAAAGCGGTCCCACCAAAAAGGAACTTCCCAAGAATCTTCTGGGCATAGATCGTAAAAATCATACATAAAGCCCTCTTCTGATTCACCTCCACAATAATTTGCATTACCCCAAGCAAGATTGTAATCCCAAACTGGGCCCATGCTTATTTTTCCATCATTGCTATTTTTGTCTTTAAAGAGAAAAGTACTCAATCGATAAGCATCTACATTCTTGGCAATTTCACTTAGAATGAGATAATCAATAAAAGTAGAAACGTCAACGATTCCTCGGTAACCATTTACTTCATCGTCTAAATCCTCAAATAGTAATCGGCGCTCGAATTCTTCGAAATGTTGTTCGATGTATTTTTTCTGTATAAACTGTAAATCTTCTTCCTTCGGATATTCTATTTGATAAGTAGAAGGAATACCTGATTCATTTCCATAATTCGACTGCCAAAGATCAGAGGAGCTCCCAGTAAATTTGTCGATCTTAACAATGTAACCGCCTGTCAATTCATCGCCGTCCACATCTTCAACATCTAATTCAGCTACATCAACTCTATCTTCCCCCTGTTTTATTTTTTCCATGAGTACATATACTCCTTGGTATTCTTCATTGATCAGCAATTCCACAAATTGAGTGCGGGAAGCATAATTTCCCATCGAGCGCGAGATTTCCATTGCCAAAACATTTCGCATTAAGGTCTTATCAGAATACGGTCCATTAAGTATCCAGTCATTATCTGAAGGCATTCCCAATAATTCCACATTGTTATTGGAGCCATCTTCGTTGCGCGTTTCGAAACTGTAGGACTTTTTATCGAATAAGGCTTGGGAGGTACTTCCTCTTGTTTCTATTCCAATAAAACCGTCGTAATGATTAAAAGCATCGGTGAAATAATTGGGCTCTTCTCCATTGTCAACCACGCCCATTTTACCAGTTACTTTTGGCTCATCAGGAATAACTCCAATGTCGTATAAATGAATAATTGGGAGATTGCTAGATCCAATGATAAGAGGTGGCGTAAAAAAATTGGGCACCCCTCCAAAAATGTTGCTATCATCATTCACACCAACATGTAGCCAAACATTCGAACTTAAATCACTCGAATTAGCGGAATTTTGCACTTGCACTGCCAGACAATTTGTTCCTTCAACTAACAGACTTTCCCACTGGCTTCTAGGAATAAGGTGCTGCTCAGGAATTCCTCCGTCAGGCAAAACGGGATCTGTAAAGTTGGCAGCAAAGTCATCATATTCGGGTATTTCACCATCTGGAATAGAGCCAGCGCGAGCAATCTCTTCTCCGTTTAGAAACGCTATAAAAGCATCGTCATAATCCGCTTGAAGAATCATTGCTTCTATTCTATCAAGGTCATCAATTTGCCAAGTTTTTCGCAAAAAAACCGAAGGAGTGATTTCGATCTGCGTTAAATCATCTCCGTCGCCATAACCGAAACCTCCAGGCCCGGTCGACCAACTACTAGCGTTGAAACCCAAAGTCTCCCAAGCTTGTCCAGGAGGGCCGTCATCGCCAACGTGATACGACCATATATCACTACTGTTAATCATTGATTCCCAATGATCAATTTGTCCATTCAAACTTGTAGCAACTAGCAATAAGAATCCAATCATTATGCGCATATCTCAAAACTACACAAGAACCGTTCAAAATAGAAGTATGTGCGACGGGTAAGTCAACCATTGACAGAAAGACTGCCAACGGAAATGAGCATTCGTCACTCTTTAACCTTTTTTTTGCATTAAAAGCAGCCAAATGCGCTAACTTTCGTCTTTAAAGCAAAGATTCGATATGAAGCGGTTATTGACTCTCCTTCTGATACTATTTTCTTGGAACGCACAAGGACAAATTATTGATGCCATCGGTGATGTTGCTGCAGAAAGCTTTAGCATAGCCTCCGACATCGGAGGCAGCGATGCTTGCGTGGATGGTTGCTTCGACGGTTGCTTCATTATTTTCGACCCAAGTTTTTGGTATGTATTGCATGAAGTAAATCGAGATTTCATCATGCGCAAAAAAGACGAAGGCTATGATCGCCTGAGAAGTCTAGAGCTCTCAGCCAATCTCGGGCTACTTTCCCGTGATCTCACTGTGTTTTTACCTCAAGTCAGATACAACAGTGGCCGATGGGGGAGCAATTTCCGTGTTTTACATGCACGAGAAAAACGTTTAGAAGGAACGGACATTTATTCTACCTATGATTGGCAAATTATCAATTACAACATGATTGTACAACGCGATTGGAGATTCTACCTTGGAGCTGGCTTGTCTTGGGAAAACATTCGTGAACAGTCAAGCTTCGGCAGCAGCCAATCGCAACTACACTTAGAATATACTGCAGGATTTGACCTTCATCTCGATGATCGGGTTCGTTTGCGTGGAGAAGGGCGCTACGGATGGGATCCTGAAAATTCTCGAACCATGAGAACAGAAGTCAATGGAACCCTTTCTTATTTATTGAACAATAGTTATCCTCGAGTTTACGCAAATGCTACTGCCTTGACCTCTAAGTACTACAGCACTGTCAACTTATGGACGGCGGGCGGTGGTTTAAGCATCGAATTCTAGAAGAGCAATACATCCGACAATCAAACATCTTTGAGAGACAAATTAGTGACAACTACCATATAAGGTGGTCGTAAGAATAATTCGCTGATCCGCAATAGGGTTAGAGATGTGGGAGCTATAAGCTGAAATGTTGTCGTGTATTGACTCTGTATGAATTGGATTAAGAAGATAGGCTTTTCGATGGTGGCCTTGTTTTTTGCCGCCATCTTATTGTACGGCTTTAGTCAAAGCCCTGATCAAGCTCTGTCCAGCGAATTGTCAAAGCAATCTGATTACTTTTATTTCGATTTTTCAAAAGACTCCCGAACTTTACAAAGTGCCATACCTACACCCTGGGGTTTTTCGCGCAACTCAGGCAACAATGAAGAATTGGAAGACTGGCTAAGACACCTGCCAATTCTCCCAAAAGGCAGCTCTATTGTAAGCCACACGGGTGATCTTTTGCCTACACATGATACCTTCTTCTTTGGGCGCCATGCTGGTGTTCTTGACATGAATGTGCTCCATTCTTACGAGCAATGCGCAGACATGGCCTTACGACTACATGCTGAATTCTTGTTCGCAGAACATAGAGAGAGCGCCATCCGCTTTCCTTACAAAGACGATCACTTACAGTATACAGGCGGACGGTCAAGGGCCGATCTTGAAAGTTTTTTAGTTGAGGCTTATTCAAAGATTAACACGCGAACTATTATACAAGACTTTCAAGAAATTACCGCTCAAGAGTTGCGACCAGGAGATTTAATTGTGCAGGAAGCCACAGAATCCAATGGATTGGGACATTTATTCCTAGTACTTGATGTAGCAATTAACAACTTTGGTAATAAAAGATTCTTGATTGGTGAAGGCTCTACTCCTGCCCAGTCTTTTCACTTGGTGAAACATCCTTTCCATTTAAGCGCTTGGCATAAGATCGAGGATTTTTTATCTGATCTAGACAAAAGCGATTTGGGTTCGGCTAGTCTTCATCGTTTAAGCCTTTAATCGCGGCTAGAGTTCCCAGTTCTTCACATGCTCATTTCTATTATCTTTATTTTCTAAATTCACTGCATGGCTACTGAAAAAAAAGAAGAGGTGTTGTGGCATGGGAAACCTTCTCAGGTTTTGAATGTACCAATTTATGCGCTTTGCCTATTGGGCTCTTTCTTGATTGTACCCATTTTTTATGCTGCTTGGCGATGGATCGAGCTGAACAACATAGAATATGAGTTTACCACAGAACGAATCTTCAAGAAAACAGGCGTTTTCAGTAAGATGATAAGTGAAGTTGAGCTGTACAGAATCAAAGACTACACACTGCAGGAGCCGTTCTGGCTGCGTTTGTTCGATTTGGGAAACATTCAACTCGACTCTTCAGACAAAAACCTCCCGATTTTCAACATGAGAGGCTTAGAAAAGTCCAGTCAACTGCGCGATAAGATCAGAATGTATGTAGAGAGACTGAGAGAAATCAAAAAAATTCGGGAAGTGGATGGATTTTAAGACATTTTTTTTGATTTGCTACCAGTGTTTCCCATGTCGTCTCTTTGTTTTTGTGCAATCAACAAGAATAAATCACTGAAATGCACACTACCTTATCCCATTCCATCATAAAAACTCGTAGCACTTTTTTCTTACTAAGCATTCATTTACAGGGTAATAAATCGTAATACACTTTTCCCACACTAAGAAGTCGAAACAAGTTAGAAATGCAGATAAATAATATTTGTTTCTTCCTATTTATCCCATTGCAAAAACAAGAATCTATTATAAAAGACAAACGAATAGAGGCAAAACAGTGTTGTCAAGCGCTAACAGATGGCCATTTATTCACATCTATTTAATGTATGGGTACAATTTTTGATACTTAATCGGTAGTTGCGAAAGTGACAACAACAACTAACTCAAATAAGGGACTATGCTAAGTGGTGCAATAAAGGACATTCAAGAGTCCTTTTGCCTCCGACCCAGCTCTCATCAAGGGAAGATGATTTGGAAGGTAAAGAACGGGCTCATACATGCAGTCATAGTAGGACGAGACTATCGAGGGAATTTATTTATCGTATGTAATGACCCCGAAACTAGAACCTATAAACTTCGTGAATTGCGCGGCTTCGACGATGCCTACTGCTATCACCAAGAGGTGAGTTTCAGCGATGATTTGTCAACAACTACACAGCGAGCCTTTGAACTGCTTTTGCAATTCAATGAGCATACCGATAGTACCTATAGACCCTCACATCGCTTCGTGATTCCGCAAATCAGTGCTCCTGATTACACGGTTAGCATTTCAAGCGAAGTTGGACACGTGGCATACGACTTCTTTAAGATTCAAACCCTCAAAGAAACCGCCAGCAATACCGTTATTGCTTTGCGATTAGCACTCGGATTGGTTCCAAAACGAACAGCAGAAACAAAACTTGCAGCACGAAAGGCAATGGAAAGACGATTAGAGCCAAATTTGGCTTTGCCCTTAAGAAGAAGCCTTACAGCTTAAAATTTAGCCCCTTAGCAACTAGATTTTTATCATGAAAAGACCTCTGGAAATTTTTATTTCAGGGGTCTTTCCTCTTTTAGTGCTTATTCAAATGGTTCCATCCTTGGGCAATCAATTGATGCTCTTCACCTTTAGGGCTGATCAACTTGTAGCCTTCAGATGCAGGACTCACCACACCAATCACCTTCAAATCCGCCTTTCCGTCTAGTTTCTTAAAGCTCGCAGGTGGCATAGTCATTAGCAGCTGGTAATCTTCCCCTCCACTTAAAGCGCAAGTAACGGGAGCAATTTTGAACTCATTTACAGCTAAGTCGAAAGCCGCTTGTTCAAAAGGCACATTCTCTTCATGAATAGCACAACCTACCTTAGAAGCTCGGCATATATGCAAGAGCTCTGAGGATAAACCATCCGAGATATCAATCATTGCATTTGGCACCACACCTTCTTCCGCCAACACTCGAATGATGTCGTACCGCGCTTCTGGCTTCAATTGGCGCTCCACCAATGTTTTGTATTTGTCCAATTCTGGCTGCATAGCGGCATCTTGCAAAAACACTTGCTTCTCTCGCTCCAATACTTGCAAACCCAAATAGGCACTGCCTAACACTCCTGAAACAACAATATAGTCTCCTTCTTGAGCACCTGAACGCTTGACCATTTTTGCCTCTTCCACTTCCCCTACTACCGTTACGTTGATCATCAAACCACTCAAAGAACTGGTAATATCACCCCCTAACAAATCAAGCCCGTAAAAACGGCAAGCCTTGCGAACACCGCGGTACAATTCGTCCATTGCTTCCACAGTGTATTTGCTAGAAATCGCTAATGAAATCGTTATTCCTGTCGGCGTTCCATTCATGGCGTATATGTCAGACAAAGCTGTAACCACTGCTTTGTAACCCAAATGAGCCAAAGGAAAGTAAGATAAATCGAAGTGAATTCCCTGAACCATGCTATCAGTAGAAATAAGCTGCAGTTTAGAACCATCTACTTTTCTAGCAGCTGCGTCATCACCTATCCCTAGCACCGTTTCTGGGCGTTTAGGTTCAAAACCCAAACTCAATCGGTCAATGAGTCCAAACTCTCCCAGTGAACTTATGGGTGTGAGCTTAGGCTTTTCCATTTCTTCTTTTGACATACTGCAAAGATACTCTTATCACAGTCGCATTTTTTTTGTAATAAAAAGGCGTGATAAGGAACTTTTTCGAACTCCCCTGCATTCTTGCTAAAGAATGGTTAAATTTAGATTTTGCTGTTCGCGATCGTTCACTTAAAACAAAGAATGACAGAGTTAAAAACGGCAGAGGAAAAAACGTCCCTTCTAGTTCAGAAGGGGAAAATGAAACGTATGTCCCTAAGCAGAGAGGAGCAGGAAAAGATCTTTTATGATGAGATCTGGCCTCACAGCGATGCCGTATTTAACTTCGCCTTGTCTTTGGTTTTGCACGAGCAAGATGCCAACGACCTTTTACAAGATACCATGATGAAGGCTTTTAGATCAATAGCCTCCTACCAACAGGGAACCAATGCTAAAGCATGGTTGTTCCGTATATGTAAGAACAATTTCATCAACGAGTATCGCAAAAAGAAAAGCCGCCCCAATACTGTCGATTACGAAGACCAAAAGGAATTCAACGATTCGAAAGAAATGGTGGTTGACCTCCGAGAGGAAATATTTCACAACTTGATGGGTGACGAAGCGCAAGCCGCTGTGAACTCACTGCCCGTCGATTTCCGAATGGTCGTGTTGCTTTGTGATGTAGAAGGATTCACTTACGAAGAAATGTCGAAAATTCTCGACATACCGATAGGTACGGTACGTTCGCGCCTACACAGGGCTCGAAAAATGCTGGAAATCAAATTAGAAGCTTACGCCAAGAACCTTGGTTATACTAAAAAATCTTAATGATGTCAGGAAGATTTAGTCACAACTGCGCCAATTGCGAAGACAAAATCAACCGATTGGTTGATGGCAATTGCACTGCTCAAGAAAGAAATCTACTGCTGGGAGAAGTAAAAGGATGCCCGCGTTGCTTCGATCAGTACGAGAAAGTCAAAAATTTGAAAATTTTTGTACACGATAAGTATCCAAAGAAATCGGCTTCGCCGAACATCCTCAACAGCATCCGAGACGGTATCAGTAACATTCGATAGTCCTCTCTCCGACCTCTCTCGGTCTTTCGCCTCCCAGAAATCAAATCAAAAGAACTACGAACGGTCTAGCATTATGCTTCCCGAATGGGAAGCTTATAGCCGTATCTTTAGCCAATAAAGCCACTATTGGCCGGTGGAAGTCAGAGTCTCGCCATGAACAGGAAAGCAGAAATAGCAGCAGGCAACCTTAAAGTCTTAGCTCGTGCCATCTCGTTGGTAGAAAACGAGGTAGGCAATTACAAGGAATTACTTTCTTCTTTAGTAATAAAAGACACACCCATATTAGGCATTACTGGGCCTCCCGGGGCAGGCAAAAGCACCTTAGTTAATGCCTTAGTAGGCGAATTGTTAGAGGACGGAAAGCGGGTGGCCATATTAGCAGTCGACCCTTCTTCTCCTTTCAATTTTGGAGCTCTTTTGGGCGACCGTATCCGCTTGAATCAATACTACGAAAACCCCAATGTTTACATTCGCTCAGTAGCCACACGAGGAGCACTCGGCGGTCTTTCCGACAAGATCATTGAAATTACCGACCTTATGAAGGCCGCTGATTTTGATCTCATCATCGTAGAAACCGTTGGCGTTGGTCAATCAGAAGTAGAAATTGCGGGACTTGCCGATACTAGTGTAGTGGTACTTGTCCCAGAAGCAGGTGATGAAATACAAACCATGAAGGCGGGTTTAATGGAAATCGCCGACATCTTCGTGGTGAATAAATCTGATCGCGAAAACGCAAAAGAATTTGCCCAAAATCTACGGAAGTTGGTCATATCAAGGGGCGAACAGGCTTGGACTACTCCTGTACTGCTGTGCTCCGCTACCCTTTCCGAGGGCATTAGCGAATTACTGCAAGCCATCTCAAGCCATCATAAGCAACAACACCTGGATGAACACAAGGCCCAACTTCTAAGCCTCAAAGCCTGGAAGCTGATCGAAAAACATCGCATGAGCGATATTGATAGATCCGAGCTTATAAATCAGTTAAAAAGCGCGCTACAAAAAGAAAACTGGAATTTATATGCCTTCGTTCAAAAATTTATCTCCAAGAATCAAGTAGGATCAAATCGCTGAAAAGTTCTTTATCGTATTTTTGTGCTCTTAATAAATAAAGGTCTTGAACGAACAGCCAGCTGATAACACAGAAAATGAAGAACTACCTCTACAAGAGGAAGAAACTTCAATGGAACTCACTTCAGAAGAAGCTCAATCATCTACCGAGTCATCGGTGGAAGAAGAAAGCAAACTTGTAGAAGAAGGAGTAGAGAAAAAGCCCAGTAAAGAAACCACTGTAGATGCTGTAGACTTGCCAGAGAGCACTGAAACGGTGCCCACCGATGAGGATTCTACAGAATCAATAGCAAAAAAAGAAAACGAGACGACATCTACAGAAACTGCCGAAGCAGAGTCCGCGATCAGTGCAGAAAGTGATCAAGAACAAAAGGAAGAAACGGAGACGGAAGGAGTAATAGAAGTAGAAGTAGAAGTAGAAGCGGATACAGAATCTACTACTCAAGACACAGGGGCGGCAAAGGAAAAGGAAAAGGAAAAGGAAAAAGACAAGCCTGCTAAGAAAAAGAAAAAACGACGATCCAAAAAGAGCAATGTAAAAGTCGAAGACATTTTGTTGCCCATTGAAGCGATGTGTTTTGTTTCAGAAAATTCGGTGCGCATCAATGACATACGCGTTGCTGTGGAAAATGCAATGGGCCTCGAAGCTTCGACAGAAGTAATACACGAAGCCTTGGACATCATCACAGAAAAGTACGCAGACGATCGTTACCCTTTTGAGTTAACAGCTATTTCTGATGGCTATCGCTTTTTAACCAAGCAGAGTTACCACAAAATCATTTCGAGTTACTTGAATGTAAAGTCGAAAAGAAGACTGTCGACCTCAGCCATGGAAACCCTTTCTATCATTGCCTATAAGCAACCCATCACAAAGAGTAATATCGAAGATATACGCGGTGTAAGTTGCGATTACAGCATTCAAAAGCTTTTAGAAAAGGAACTGATTCAAATTTTGGGCAGAAGCGATGCACTCGGTCGACCTTTACTTTATGGAACGAGTAAGTTCTTTATGGATTACTTTGGGCTCAAGTCGATGGACGATCTTCCGAAGTTAAAGGAAGTCGTTCCTCAAGACAATCAAATTGGAGAGGCCGATCAAGACATCATTGAATTGGTAGATCAGGGGCAACAAGAAGAATTGCAGAAAGAAGAAGAAACTGTTGAGACAACAGCTGAACCAGAAATCACAGATAGTGAG
This sequence comes from uncultured Chitinophagales bacterium, assembly GCA_937951415.1. Lineage (GTDB taxonomy): Bacteria > Bacteroidota > Bacteroidia > Chitinophagales > UBA2359 > CALFBW01. The sequence continues at coordinate 34,003 of CALFBW010000112.1, forward strand.
CAACAACATACCACCGAAACCTCCAGAGAAACCGGAGAAGTCGGAACAGCCAGAGAAGAAGATTCGGAAGCCGAAATGGCCGAAGTCGAGGAAATCGAAGTCAAAGGCGAAATTGAAAAAGCAGAAGGAGCAGCCAGCTCGCCCGAAAGCCCTACGGAAGAAACACCGGAAGGGACCACCAAAGAAGGGGCAGAACCTGACGGCGGAGCAGATGAAGGATCTGACGGGGAAACTAGCAGCACCGAAGAGCCAGAAGATTGAGCTTGATTCCGAAGAAGGAACTCGCCTTAATAAATATGTCTCTAACGCAGGCATTTGCGCCCGAAGAAAAGCTGATGAATTTATTCGCAAAGGCGATGTGACAGTTAATGGTCAGATTATACTTGAAATGGGACACAAAGTGATGCCCGGTGATGAAGTACATTTTCAAGGACAACTCGTGGAAGCCAGTCAGAAAGTCTATGTACTACTCAACAAACCAAAAGATTGCATCACCACCACACATGACCCTCAAGGGCGCAAGACCGTAATGGATTACCTAACAAAGGTAGACTGTGAACGATTGTATCCAGTAGGACGATTGGATCGAATGACTACTGGTCTCCTTTTATTAACCAATGATGGCCAATTGGCGCAAAACCTAGCCCACCCGAGCCGTGAGGTCAAAAAGCTGTATCATGTTAAGCTCAATAAAACCGTCAGCGAAGCTGATTTACTACAGATTAGAGCTGGCAAGGTCCGCCTAGAAGAGGGTTTAGTTCCTGTGGATGAAGCAAACTATGTAAAGAATGGCGACTTCAAAGAAGTAGGTATCAGCATCCATATTGGTTGGAACCGTGTGATTCGTCGAATCTTCGAGGAACTGGGTTATCGAGTAGAAAAGTTGGATCGAGTTATTTATGCGGGCTTAACGAAGAAAGACTTGCCCCGATCTCGTTGGAGGTATCTAGAAGGAGAAGAATTACTCTTTCTAAAACGTCAAGCAAAAAAGTAGAAAACTATTGAAAATTTCAGCGATAGATCGATCTTTATAGTGGCATCTTTGTTGTTATAATTAAAAGAAAGAATCAAGGCCCAATAGCGCTTACAACCGTTAGAAGCCTAGCGAGATGCTCTCTTTTAAATGAAAAAAAATAAACGAGCATGATATCAGAAAAAATGGAAAAAGCCCTTAACGAGCAGATTGCTATGGAAGGGGCGGCAATGCATAAATATCTTGCTATGGCATTGTGGTGCGACTCAGAAGGTCTTGATGGATCAGCAGAGTTTTTTTACGAGCAAAGCGATGAAGAGCGCACGCACATGATGAAGTTCGTGCATTATGTACAAGATCAAGATGCTCGCGCGATAGTTCCTACTTTACAACAGCCACAAGGAGAGTACGAGAGTATTTACGATGTTGTACAAAAGGCCTACGAAGGAGAACAAGCGGTGACCGCTTCCATTCACAACTTGGTCGATCTTGCCGAAAAGGACAATGATCGCCAGACCTGGACTTTCTTGCAGTGGTTTGTTACTGAACAATTAGAAGAAGAAGTACAAATGCGGAAACTGCTCGACAAAATGAAATTGATCGGCGTTGGCTCTAGAGCACTTTATTACATTGATAAAGAATTCGCCACTATTCGTCCTGAAGAAGAAGCTGAATAGAAGAGAAACTAAAATCTAAAAGGGTCTTTGAGGAATCCTCTAGATTGCTAGTGTAAGGTGGTAGCAATTTATAGGTATGACTTAAAGTCCCTTTTTCTTATTGTTAAAAGAAGGACAATCACAATCTTTCTTGAATACAGTGCAGCTGCTGAAGCTCAGTGAGGCTACCAACAAAAGTCCAAGCAAAAAACGCGGCTTAAATATCCAGTGATTTTTCATAATTCGTGCTTTACAAATTCTCTTGTAATGATTCTTCGATCGAACATTGTTCGGTCATCGATTGATCTTGTTCCACTGAGGTCCATTCGGGACAACGATCACATTTACTGTGCTTAAAAGCAGCACAACTACTGCTAGTCATCAAGACTGAAGCTAGCAAAATAACGAGAACAGAAGAAATTCTATTTTTCATAAAGGGCTTTTCCACTTATTTTAACGTCGAAGAATCGAAATTATGCGGACTCTAAGTACGCTACAAATGTACGACTATGCCTGCTTCTGCGCACATTTTGCTTTGCGCCCTCAATTGGGGGCTTGGTCATGCTGCTCGCTGCATTCCAATTGCGCGAGAATTGCAGAAACAAGGAGCTAAAATCTTCTTAGCTTCTGACGGGGAAAGCTTGCAATTGTTTCGGCGCGAATTCCCTGAAGCAAAATGCTTCGAACTCCCTGCCTACCTTCCCCAATACGGTTCTAGAGGCTCATTCGAACTCGAAATGGCACTGCAAATACCCAAGTTCCTCAAAGCCATTCAAGCCGAAAAGAAGGTTTGCGCCCAAATCTGTGCTGAGCAAAACATCGACGCCATCCTTTCCGACAATCGCTGGGGTTGCCATCATTCCAATGTTCCCTCGGTGTTTTTGACGCATCAATTGTTCATTCGATTAAAGGGAAAATTGGGTTTTGCGGAAAAATTACTTTGGCAATGGCAAAAATTCCTGCTTCGATCTTTTCAAGAACTGTGGATACCAGATTGGTCAGACCACCGTTCACTTTCCGCTGATTTGTCAAAAAACAGCAGGCTCCATTTCAAGCAAAAAATGCGGCACTTAGGTCCTTTAAGTCGTCTAAATTCTGATAATAAAAGTGAAACACCTTATGACTTGTTGCTATTATTATCGGGCCCCGAGCCTCAACGAACGCATTTCGAAAGCTTGCTGTTAGAAGCAATGGTAGACATTAATAAAAAGAGCATTCTCGTTCGGGGAACGGAACATGCTCCGCCCCTTTTTTCCCCGCCAGCACACATTGAAGTACGCGATTTATTGACTGGCGAGTCTCTAGAGCTCTTATTAAACAGTGCGTATTTCGTAGTAGCTCGATCGGGCTACAGCACCATTATGGATTTGTGCAAATTGCAAAAACCGGCATTGCTCATCCCCACGCATGGGCAAACGGAACAAGAATATTTGGGCGAACGCTTAAGCAAGCTTGGATTTTGCTTCAGTCAAAGTCAAGAAAAATTAGACATCGAAAAAGCCCTCTCTGAAGTTGAATCTCTGAAAGGGTTTCCAGCATTAGAGAATGATCATTTATTAGAAAAAGAAATCACTGCGTTTCTTACTGAACTTTAGTGTCAATTTAAGCAGTTTGAGTTTTAGAAAATAAATAAGTGAGAACGAGCTACGAGAACTCCCTTATCTTTAAGCAACATGAAAAAGTCTTTCCTTTTGTTTCTAGTGATGGCAGGATTATGGTCTTGTCAAGCGAAGAAACCCCTTAAGAAAAATATTCAGGCGCGCAGTTTTGATCGCAGTCAACGCATGGATGTATTGGCATTTGGCTCTTGTAATAAACACGACAAAAAGCAACCACTTTGGAAAAGCATTAAAGCACAGCAACCAGATGTTTGGCTGTGGCTGGGTGATATTATTTATGGCGACACAGAAAATATGCGCGAATTGCAGTCCTATTATTCCGCACAGAAAAACCAAGAAGATTATCAAGATTTTTTAGCCTCTGGTTGTGATGTAATTGGTGTGTGGGACGATCATGATTACGGCGTGAATGATGGAGGAGAAGAATATCCTTACCGTTCTGAAAGTAGGGATTTGCTTTTCGAATTTTTGGATGTTCCAGAAAATGACCCAAATCGCTTACACGAAGGAGCTTACAGCAGTCAGACCTACGGAAGCGGCAAGGAGAAAACCAAGGTCATACTGTTGGATGCTCGTTATTTCAGAGATGAGTTGAAACCGAACAGGAGCTCGAAGCATCGTTACAAACCCAATAAAACGGGCGACCTTCTTGGAGATGAACAGTGGGCTTGGCTTGAAAAAGAATTAGCAGAAAGCGATGCGGCTATTCACATCATCGCCTGTGGAATACAAATGATTCCTTCGGAGCACTATTTCGAAAAATGGTCAAATTTCCCCGCAGAACGCGAAAGGTTATTCCAATTACTAGGAGATGACAAAACCCCAGGCGTCATTTTATTAAGCGGCGATCGTCATGCAGGTGAATTGTCTAAAATGGATGTAAAAGGATTAGAATACCCTGTTTACGAACTGACTTCTAGTGGACTGACCCACTATTGGGATTTCGATGAAGACAAAGAACCCAATAAATATCGGGTCGGAAATCGAGTCGGAAATTACAATTACGGCTTGGTAAAGATTGATTGGTCAAAATCACCACTAGAAGCAGATTTACAATTAAGAGGTCTTGGGGATGATTTGTATTGGAGTCAGCGAGTTAGCTTCTAGTTCATTTTAATAAATTGCTAATAATAATTATCCACATTTATTCTTATCTTGTTTATTGGCTTTTTTACAACCATGATATTTCTCTAATCTAAATAATAAACAATGGACTTAAGTTCAATTCTACAAATGCTCGGCTTACCTGAGGGAGCTGGCTTAGATGATGTTAAAACAGCTTTTGAAGCCAAGAAAGCCGACTACGAAGCAGGCAATCTTGACGAAGGAGCCTTTGGAAAAATCAAAGATGCGGTGGAAGCAGTTCTCGGTGGTGGTGGAATCATGGGTGCTGCTAGTGGCTTAATGGGAAGCTTAAAAGATGGTGCAGGAGATGCAGTTAGCGGACTGACTGGCTTAGCTGGAGATGGTGTGGATGCCGTAAAAGGCGGCGCTGGAAGTGTTGTTGACGGTGCTAGTGATTTAGCAGACAGCGGAGTGGATGCTGTGAAAGGAGGACTGGGTTCACTCAAAGATGGCGCAGGTAGCGTGGTAGATGGTGCTAGTGATTTAGCAGGCAGCGGTGTGGATGCGGTAAAAGGTGGACTTGGCTCTCTAAAAGATGGCGCTGGAAGCGTGGTTAGCGGTGCAGGAGATTTAGCAGGTAGCGGAGTCGATGCTTTGAAAGGCGGAGTTGGTGCAGTTGCCGATGGCGTTGGAAATGTTGGTGGTAAACTTGCAGACGGCGTTGGTAGTGGCGTTGATGCAGTGAAAGGCGGTGTTGGTGCAGTTGCCGATGGCGTTGGAAATGTTGGCGGCAAATTGGCCGATGGTGTTGGAAACGCAGCAGAAGCTACAGGATCAGCAGTTTCAAAACTTCTCCCAATTGCAGCGGTAGTTATTTTTATCGCTATTATTCTTTTCGTGCTAAGAACGATGGGAATCCTTTAGTAGTTAAATGAAATATTAAGCAAATAATCATTGCTATTTTGTAGCCGATCTCTTTTAGAGGTCGGCTTTTTTTTACTAACCCTAAGCTGTGCGTTTTCTACTTTCCTTTATTTCGCTCCTTTTGTTTTCCGCCCTAGTTGGAGCACAAGATCTAGTGCCTTACAACGGCTATGGATTTCGCGGACTTGACCTTACCAATGAACTTAGTACCGGCGGAACCACTTTTCTAGTTACTGGTTTTTCGAAAAGAGCCAACCTGTACAAAAGCGCTACTGGAGATCTTGTTCAATCTTACGACACCGACCGATTTGCCCAGTTCTCGAAAAATGACGCATACGTAATAAGCAAAGCGAAAAATCACTTAATAAAAGTCTTTGGCGTCGTTTCAGGTGAAGAAGTTTTTCGAGTGGATTTGCCTATGGGCGAAGAAATTGTTTCTTATGCCATCGATGATCAAAGCAAGCACATCGCCTATGCTTCTAAGAAAAAAACGAAAGGCAGTTTGACCGTTGTAAAAATTATCACAGGAGAAATTGTAGCAAAGTGGGATGCTGATTGTATTGCTGAAGAAGGGCAGCTTGCATTTAGTCCTGACGGCAAACTTATTATTAGCGCTTGTAGTCGCGGTCGTGAATTGCGCGCCTATGCTATTTCGACTCAAAAGGATTATCTAATAAACAAGGAAGAGCCAGGACTGTATTTCGAAAAATTTACAATGAATTGGTCTAGCGAAAAACTGTATATCATAAGTGGATCCGACGCCATGAATCGCTACATCATTGTTTACGACCTTTTATCAAAAAAGCGCTTAAGTAAAAAGAAAATAAAGGGATCTTCAGGAGGAACAATAAAAACAGTTGACTTAGACAAAGAGGAGAAAAATTTACTGGTATACAGTGATGAGTCGACTATAAATAAAATTTCCATTTCCAGTGGCACGATCAAAGAAAGCCATCCTTGTAGTCGTCTTAAATGCGGACCCTATCTTATCAATGGAAGAGAAATCATTCCTTATGCAGAAGAAAAAGCGCCTGCCTACAGCTTAACAGAAACCGGATACTACTTACAGGGAATCGCATTTAGCCCCGACAGTCGTTTTATTATGTCGGGCAGTTATGAAGGAGCTGCCAAAGTAGTGGACCTAGAAAAAGGTGATGTGCGAAATTTCTATTACCGTGGCAAGAATACTGGTGAGATGACAGAGATCGCGATGAGCTACGAAGGAAAATACATAGGCTTAACAGGTATAGGTGGAACTTTATGTCTTTACGATTACGAAACTGGTCGCGAACTTTTTCACTGGACGGACATGGGATTGTACACACACAAAATACAATTTAGTAAGGATAATAAATATGTAGCGGTACAAGGCAATGGTGCATATATTTACGAGCTAAGCAGCGGAAAATTGGTTTACAAATTCACCATTGAATATCCACAGGGCCTCGCTGCTGGTCCAGTTACTCAGCTAGCAGTTGACTTAGGCATTGAAAGTAGCGACAGCGCTTTTGTAGATTTCTGGACCAAGAACTATTTCAAGAATATGCAATTCTTGCAACAAAAAACGCAACAGTTAAATTACAGCGGATGGACGCATCATTGTTCGGAAGCAGGTATTTTATTCAAAAAAGGAAACGCCAATAATACGGGAATCACTCACCTTAGGTGGCAATCAGAATCAGCTATGATGACGCAAATCTATCCTTCTAGAGAAAGAGGTGTATTGGCAGATATTAACGAAGATAAAATCATAATCATTGCTGAGAGAGAATTGCGTTTACTTGACTTGGAAACCAATAAGCGTATTGAACAATTTGACTTTCCTGCTATTTCAAAAGACTATTACGGCTATTTTGCACTTTCACCAGATGGGCGATTTTTATTGTTTGGAAATCATGCAGATGATGCCTTGCTTTTGTATGATCTAGAAAAAAGAGAAGAAGTTTTTACGATTCATTACTACAGAGACGAAAGAATGCAAAACCAATTTGCATGGGTAGCAAGAAATAAAAACAATGAATTTACTGGCAGTTCAAAAGCTGCGATCGAAGCTTATTTAAAGCGAATAGAAAAACTGCAAATTCAGGAATTGGATTGGAGCAAGGAGAATCCCCAAATGCTTCGAGTTCGTTAGCAGCTAAGGCTTCTGCTTATCGTTTTTACTTTTTCATCCAGCCCTCTGGATTCATTTTAGTGGTAGCTTTCCAAACCTCAAAGTGGACTTCACTTTTTCCCGTAGCGCCATCAGTACTTACTTGGCCAATGACTTCATTGGTGCTTACTTTTTGCCCTTTCGAAACCGTAACCGACGACAAATTGGAATAAACGGTAAAGTAGCTTCCATGCTTTACAATGATGGCTGACTGAAAACTTGGACTGTAAATAATCTGACTAATTACCCCATCAAAAACCACACGCACCTCCGAGCCCTGCGGGGTAGAAATATCAACGCCACTATTATTTATTTTCACATTACTGGCTTCAGAATGCCTTCCAATTCCAAAGCGACCTGTAATTATACCCTTCTTTACCGGCCAAGGCAATTTCCCCTTATTATTCGCAAAATTTTTGGACAAGGCTTTTATTTCAGGCGTCTCCTTAAAAGAAGAACTAGGTTTATTTTTAGTTCCACTAGATGGAGTTTTGCTAGCTGCGTTAGCAACAGCAATTTCCTTTTGAATGATGGACTTGATTTGCCCCTCTAATTGTTCGATGCTTACCCGCTTCTTATCAAGATCCGATTGCAGCACTCTTTCCTTCTTTTTTAAATCTGCAACAAGGCCATTCTTTTTCTTGGTTTCCACTAACAGCTTTTCGCCCTGCTCTGCCTCTGCGGCTAATAGCTCGTCTAGCTCCTTTTTTTGCTCTAGTAAATCCTTGTTTTTTTCCTCTAGCTTCTCTTGTGTCTTTCTGATTTTTTCAGCTTGCTGAATTCGATAATCATTGTAAAAACGCACGTACTTCAGTCGACGATAGGCGTCGTTAAAACTATCGGCTGAAAAAAGAAAAAGCAGCAGACTTTGTTTACTTTTATTTTTATAGGCTTCTCGAAGGAGCTTACCGTAATCTTCTTTGCTCTGAGTTAGCTCCACTTCTAGATAGAGAATCTCCACTTTATTGGAATCAATTTTCGCGTTAAGTGTGCTGGTTTCTTGTTGAAGTGTTTGAATCAGTTTGTTCCGATTCTCTAACTGCTTATTCAGAATACTTAATTCTCCCAGAGAGGTTTTTCGCTCTTTGGACACTTCCTTCAGCATTTTAGAAGTAAGCTTCAAATCTTCCTTAAGACGTGTTTTTTTAGACTCTAAAGATTTTACGTTTTGCCCATAAAAACTAAGAGTAATAAATAAGAGTAGAAATCCTATTTTAATTCTTCCGCTCATACTTGCTACTGGGCTTGAAAGGCATATTCAAAGGGCCTTCCGTAGCGACTTTTGAGAATTGCATTTCAAGGCTATAATTCTTATCAGACTGCATTTCGTAACGTCGATCATTGGGAAATTTAGAACCATTGTCGATGGTTTCGTAGCTGTAGAAGTTTCCATTAATGGTTCCCTGTCCTCCCGCATCTTCCATAACCATTTGCGCAACAGTGTAGTCAGCATTTAAGAATAGAAATATCCCGTCGGCTGTTAAAGCATATTGATCGCCTTTGGTTTCCAATTTCTGGTAACCCTCTCGAACGAGCGCATTGCCTAAAATAATATTTTGCAAATCCGTGAAGTTTATCGGGTAATCAATGTACTCGTAAATTTCCTTGAACGGTTTGTCGTAGTAATCTTTGTTGATTTTATCCATGACCTGAATACGGTCAGGAGTAATAAGGGCTCTGCCCACCTCTAGTTTTATACCAATATTGGGAGATACCGACATCCAAATGGCTTTATCTTTTTGCAGTCGATAATCAATAATAAGTCCTTGCTGCTTATCACCATCAACGAAATACTTGGCCTTAATTTTACCGCTCATCCATTCGGGAGCCAATAAGTTCTCTTCCAACTTCTGCTCTGCGTAGCGGACAGTCTGTTTGTCTAGCTTTCCTGCGCCTTTGTTTTTGGTGGATTTACAAGACGCCAATGTGCAGACACAAAAGAGTAAAAATATGATGCTAAAGTTTCTCACGGTATTTGGACTATAAGGAGTGCTTACTCGATTAATTTGCGTTGACTAATTTTTTGGTCGATAAATTCAGAATCCAAGCCCAATTCCTTGGCCTTAGTCCAGTTACTCACTGCTTCATCAATTTTGCCCAATTGAAAAAGGACATCACCGTAGTGATCTAAAACCACTGGGCGAGAATCGCCACCGCTTTTCAAGGCTTTTTCCAACCACTCTTCTGCGCTTTCGAAATCGCCCAACTTGTATTTAATCCACCCGTAGGTGTCTTCAAAAGAGGCATTTCCAGGACTTAATTCATTTGATCTTAAAGACAACTCTTCTGCGCGTTCTAAAGACTCCTCCCGCAAAGAAAGGTAGTAACTGTAGTTATTTAGCACTAAAGCATTGTCTGGGCTTAACTCCAAAGACTGATCAAAGGCTGAATCACTTTTATCAAACTTTTTTAAAGTATTGTAGTTATCGCCCATCAAAGCATACATCTCAGCAAGCAGATCTTTATTATCGCTTCCAATCAAGATTCCTTGTTTCAATACTTTCGAGGATTTCTCTAGGTCTTTAGTTCGGTTCAAAGCAATGCCTCTGAAGTAATAGACCATTGGTCGGTTCGGGAAATATTCAAGGGCTTCCTTAGCTGTAGCATCCAAGCCTTTGTAGTCTCGTAATTGTTCGAGTAAAATAAAAGTACGCGACCACAAATTCAGGTCGGAAGAATTCAGTTTCAGTGCTTGTTGGTAATATTCCAGAGCCTTTTCCTTCTCTCCTGCTCCTTCCAGAATCTCAGCATATAGCAATAGTGCTCGATAATCTTCGGGGTTGCTATTAGCCACTTCTTCCGCTAATTCATTGGCCAAAGCTCTGTTCTCTGCTCCATCTCCGTTCGAACCAGCAACAGACATTAAAATCTGCACCTTTTCTTCGATGGGTAATTGAGGGTGCGCAATTGCTTTGCGCAACATATCAGCTCCTTCCTGGCGTTCTCCACGTTCGTATAAATCTTGCCCCATGTATAATTGCGCATAGGGATCATTTTCGTTGACTTTCAAAAGTCGCTGATATACTTCACGTGCCTGGTCGTTCTTTCCGAGCATACGGTAAAGCCCGGCCAGCATACCGTAGTACTGGCTTTCTTTTGGATAAGCAGTAATCAGTTTTTCCAGCTCTCCTGCTGCCCCTTCAGAATCATTGAGCTGCATGTATAAACGGTGCTTTTCAAGAACGAGAGATTCATCAACACCGGTTTTCTTCTCTACCAAGTTGAGTGTTTCAATCGCCCTTTTCGATTGCCCCGCCAACTTTTGCATGTAAGCGAGTTCGAAATAGTTGTCGATGTTTCCGGGATTATCCTTGATGAGCTTCTCCAAAACTATGGCCGCTTCATCGTAGCGGTTAGCCATTGAAAATAACTCGTACTGTCGATATTGATACCAGGTATTGGATGGGTCCACCTCAGCAGCACGTTGCGCAAGCTCAATGGCCTCGTCCATTTTGCGTTCCTCCACTTTTATTTTTGACAACTCATAGAGAGCTGCATCATTTTCGGGTTGAAAACGAAGGATATCATTCAACAAGGCAGTTGCTTTCTCGTAATCGTTCTTTAAAACTGCACGTTTGGCTTCAAAAAAACCTGCTTCCAACTCAATCAGTTGTCCGCTATCGAGCTCAGTGCCCTTGTTCTTGTTCTTTTTATTTTTCTTCTTCCCTTGCTGCGCAGACAGATCGGCCTCTGCTGCAAAGCACAGGCAAAATGCTGCTAGTAGGAGTTGAATTAGGGTGTTGCTTCTCATGTTACCTCTTGGCTAGTTCAAGAACTAGGTGATTAACTCGTAAAACTGGGGAAGACCTAGGTCTTCTCTCTTTAAACGTTGGACTCTTAAGACTGTTCTTGGTTCAAAGAGACACCTAAGATCCTCAGTATCTAACTAAAACGTCAATTACTGCTTTCCCGTATGTCCAAATCCACCAACTCCGCGTTCCGTTTGTTCCAAGACTTCCACCTCTTCCCAAGCGACTTGCGTACAGCGTGCAATGACCATTTGTGCAATTCGATCTCCGTTTTCAATGCGAAAAGCTTCTTGAGTGAGGTTCATCAGAATCACCTTGATCTCTCCTCTGTAATCAGCATCAATCGTGCCCGGAGCATTGGGAATGGTAATGCCTTTGTATCCCATTCCACTTCGAGGACGAATTTGCGCTTCGAAACCCACTGGAAGCTGCATGTACAAACCTGTAGGCACCAACTTTATCTCGTTTGGTTGCAAGAGCATTTCCTCCTTCAAATCAGCACGTAAATCCATCCCTGCCGATCCTTCGGTAGCATAGTGAGGCAATACATTGCTAGACTTGTTAATGATTTGAACATTCATACTACGACAAAGATAAGCTTCTCACAAAAGTTGTACTTATAAAGGCTCTTAGTCAATCGGAACTTCGTCAAAGAAGACCCAAAAAAGCGGTGTATCTCCACGCTCCGTTCCATCACTGTTGTAAATGGTTTCCATCGGAGCAAGTCCTATTACGCGCGAGTACATTTTTCGCTTGGTTTCATCGTAATACCATTCTTCCTTCACTCGGGCTTTTCGCACGGCTTCTTTGTTTAGTTCCGTCCTAATGATTTTCTCGATGTAATCTCCTGAATCAGGATCGAGAACGGTTACTGTGTCGATCTTCTCGAAAAGCTGCCCTATTTGTTCCGCTTTCATCAACTGCAAATCGAGGTATTGGAATGCTTTTAGCTCCCCCGATTTCACTTGATTCAAAAGTGTTTCCAACAAACGTTTCTGTCCTGGCTTTAGCACCTTTATATCGCTATGTTTGTCTTCGAAGTTTAATTTAAAATTACTTCGCGTGGACCAGCTTACCGTTGCATCATCGGGCAGACAATCACTGGCTGAAGTTCCTCCTGTATCACAAGCATAAAAAGTGAGAATAAGGATCAAACACAAAACATAAGTTCGAAGCATATTTATGTATTTTTTACTTTTTTATTCCTTGACCATTCTTCCGGTCACTTGTTCATCTCCATTGTCAATTAGAACAAAATAAATTCCTGCTGGCAAACTAGAAACATCAAGTGATAGTTTATTGAGCCCCCTTTTGGTTAGCAAATTTTCACGCAACAAAGTCCGACCAGTCATATCATAAACAAAATAGTAAACCTTTTCAAAACCACGAGAAAGAAATTTCACTTCACGATGATCTTGCGAACCAAAAGCATTTATTTCCAAAAGCTCTAAAGGCAAATTTCCTGGAGTATTTTTCAATTCATCAGGATCAAAAACACCGATCGCTCTTTTATTTTTTGCACTTAAATCTATATCGAAACAACCTCCTTGAATATCGAAAACTGAATAATCAATTTCTAGACTTAAAAAGGCATCGTCATCCATATTTACTGCTAAGACTTCATAGTTTCCTAATTCTGGAAAAAAATTGCCATCATCTGTCCAGTCAATAATTCGGTAGTCCTCTGTTCCATCCGTTAATAAATACAGTTGATTGTAACGCGGATTAAAGTCGGTGGACTCCACAATGAGCGCCTCGCCTTGTCCCAATTCCGGCCCCGTATATAAATTCAGCTTCCCACTTTCTGCTTGACAAGAATTGTAGTCGTCCTCTGAGATGGGGAAAGTTATATCATCAATCCAAGCGGCATCTTCATTCAAAGATTTGGCTTTATCTTTTCGATATTCCCAAACAAATTCGTGATCGCCTGCTGGAACAGAATACTTTACTTTCTTCCAATCTTGGACTCCCGTCCAAGTTCCTAAGACTTCTCCATCTACTTTAAAAATGAGCTGATCATAGTTCTGCTCAGTAGAGACTTTTCTCCAAAAACTAATTTCTCCAGCTTCTTTAACGTTTCTCAATAAACGCATCACTGACCTTTGTTCATCTCCAATAATTCCCGAGCGACAAACGGCTCCTCTTTCTGCATCCGTTTTTATTTCCCAATATTGTGTCCCTTTTCTTTGCCAAGGAAAACTACTGAAATCAAAAGTAGAAAAACTCTCCCGCGGGGCTGCTATTTTCATTTTTAAAAAATCATGAGTCGAATAAAACTCAGTCAAGACTTCTCCAATCAATTCAGCACTGGTTCCCCTCGCAGCTGTAGCTTGCACCAAGACTTCTACGCTTGCCTTTATTGATAAACCTGCAGCAATAGCGCCTAATTCTTGCTCTCGATCAATGACCAATAACTGCTTATTTCTGGAAGTTAATAAAAGCGCACAAGGAAGACTGTTGGCAGTTCCGTTGTTTTTCACAGTCAATTCCAATTGCACTCGCTCTCCTGGATCCAATTCGCCATTTCCGTTTCCGAATTCAGCATCATTTATCTTCACAGCTCCGACTTCAAGTTGTGGAGCATGTAATTTCAATTTGGGTTCCATTTCCCAAGAGCGCCCTTCGCGGTCTTTTATTTTTAAAATAAATGCAGAAGCATGCTCATCGGGCACTACTCCTTTTACTTTTATTTTCGTACCACTCACTACTATTTCTTCGCCACTTCCTATGGAGGCCACTTGCAGATCTTTCTGCAAAACATCGATGTATGGATCATTGCTTTCTAACTGCAATTGCAAACTCGAAGCATCATTGGCACCTAGGTTTTCCATCTGAAATCTCAGTTCCAATTCTTCATTAAAATCGGCTTGTCCATTGTTGTCGCCTTGTGCCACCGTCATTGATAAAAACTCTATATAAGGCCCGAAGGCCGGCAGAATTGTAATATCTCCTAAATAGGGAATATTATTGTGCGACAAGAGACTTAAATGCAAGTTTCCTTCTTCATTTATTTTTGAAAAATCAATAAATGTCTGTCCATTTTTCGTCAAGACACGCTGTATAACTTCTGTGCCTTTTGAAATAATTAAAAACCCATTCTCGTTGGATGTTTCCAGCAGCGCATTGACGGAACCTGCGGGTATTTTTTTCGGATAATCTGCACTTATTTTTGCTCCTTGACTGTTTCTTAAATTCAATGAAGGATCTCCCAAAACCGTCATTGAGCGAACCAAAGGAAATGCAAGGGCTTCATAATTTTGCAATAAATATAAGCCACCTAATAAATAAGCAGATCCCAAATTTCTTCGATTTACGGGCGAAGGAGAGATTGTCCAAACTTCATTGACTGCCGCAAAATAAGCCGTCATCCATTCTTCTTCTAAAACTCGGGAAGGCGAGATGACAGCAAGCGCTCCTACTGATTTACTATTGGAAGACAAGGCTGTCATCGCAGTTTCTGACAGGGCATTTTCTTGTGAAAAATCGCCCATATTACAAGCACTTGACCAAATGATCGGCCATTTATTCTCATTATTCCAATTCTGAAAATCTGTTGCATTAAATTCTCCAGAGCTACAGTCGCCTAAGATCGCAGCTCGATTAATTTGCAGCCAAGAGACACCTTCATTTATTGCTGCACTAATTTGTGTTTTTGTTGCGTTTCCTGCCGCATCCCAATCTCCTTGATATCCGTCATGCAACTCTCTCACCGCTCTAAACCCTTGTTGGAGAAATCGTCCCTTTTCGTCTTGGAAAAATTGGACACTATTTTCATTGCCGATGAAAGCTGCTTGATCGTAATAGTTCGATTTTTCTGCACTCTCATAGCTCATCACTTTGTCTAGTTGTCGCTTAATCTCTCCCGGATTTTGACCAGTGAGTCTTCCAACAAAAACATCAGGATATTCATCATTTCCGCGCAAACATGCATAAGGCCAATCGCTGCTGTAGGGGAGCTCAAAAGTGGGTAAATCCGAAACATCGCCTAGCAATAACAGATGGCTAAACTGGTTTTGTTCAAACTTGGCTTCAATGGTATTTTTAATAAATTCAGAACCTCCCGTTGCCTCCACAGAAACGAAGCGACATTGCACGCCCATTCGGGCTTTCCACTGCATGAAGTTTTGGAGGTAATCTTCATACATTGAGGAACCAACAATTAGCATTTCTTCCTCTGGCATCTGTACTGTACCACTAGTAGACATCCCATAATTCAAAAAATGCTGTCGATACAGCAGATTAAAACTTCCGTCATTTTCTTGAAGTGCCCTAAACTCGTTTTCTCCTGCCTCCTGCTGATTGGTCTTTACTTGTAGCGAAATGTCATTGTAAACACGTAAGACCTTTGTTACTGGATTGTATTGAAACGGAAATACGCGAAGATGCACTGCTCGGTAATCTCGTAGAATGTAAGGTTCAGAAACTTGGGCGATCTCTTCTGGGTAGAAGCGATTCTGATTGTATACTCCGGGATCTTTTTGTGTGGGAGGGGCAACTTGTCCGAAAAGAGAAAGCGCTGCCGCTGGTGCTAGTTCAATGTTATTGAAATCAGTGTACAGCGAACTTTCGACTTGCATCCGGACTCTTCCTCTATTGGGAACGATTAGCGAAGTACTGATTTGCTGGAGATCCGGTCGCGCTTCTTGTGATAAAGGTTCTCCACCAGGGATAGAAATGGCGTAAGAAGTTGTTTCATCTACTGCTGTTTTCGAGGTTTTGAAAAAGCCGTTTACTGCAAAATGTATACTGATGCTGTTACTGTTTGATTCTAGAATCTCTATTTCCGCTGGGCTGGGTTCATCTTGCTTCAAGCCAATCCATTCTTGTGCTGTTAGTGCATTTTGCACCAATAGCAATAAAATGACAAGAAGAAAGTGTCTGGAAAACCGTCCAGTTGAACAGGGTGATGCGGGCATTTAAGGAGATAGCGTTTTGTCGAATGCGATGATTTTGTTGAAAAGAACTACAGTTCAAAAATTGGGTCAATAAAACACGACCCTACTGAAAACGCATTAGTAGTACCATCTCGGTATAGGATTTCCACAAAAACTCGTCCTTTTTTGTAATAATTTTTCAAAACTACGGCCATTCCATCGTCGCTGATCTCTCCTTCGATGGTTTCCTTACTATTATCGTATTGTAACAGTTTGATTTCGGCAGCTGGCTTTTTCAGGTGCATTTGAAAAAGCTGTGTAGGTGCAGAAAAGTCATCGGACAGATCAATCTCTTCATTTTGCGAAAAGACTAAGACTGGGATGAAAAAAAGTATCAACAAGAGCTGCTTCATTGTATTAAATTTGAACCATCAAAATGCAGGCATTCTTAGGAGGACACCATACATTTTTAAAATACTACCTTCGCAAAGATCGTTCAATAAGATGAAGGATAGCCTTTGAAGGATCGGAGATAACACAAAAGTAAAATATGGCACTTGATAAAAGGGGCATAGCCCAACGAATTGCTCAAGAATTACAGGATGGTTTCTATGTAAATCTTGGAATTGGTATTCCTACTTTGGTTTCCAACTTCATTCCTAAAGGTATTGAAATTGAATTGCACAGCGAAAATGGTCTTTTGGGGATGGGTCCCTTCCCTACTGAGGAGGCTGTAGATGCCGATTTGATTAATGCGGGTAAGCAAACAGTGACTTATTTACCGGGCAGCAGCTTTTTTGACTCTACTTTAAGTTTCAGCATGATCCGGGGTGGTCATATTGACTTGACGGTTCTTGGTGCTATGCAGGTTTCTGAAAATGGAGACATTGCCAACTGGAAAATACCGGGTAAAATGGTAAAAGGCATGGGTGGTGCGATGGACTTGGTGGCAGGTACAGAGAACATCATTGTGGCTATGACACATTGCAACAAGAAGGGAGACCCGAAACTTTTACCGTCTTGCACACTTCCTTTAACGGGACTCAATTGCATTAAGCGGGTGGTAACCGACTTGGCTGTTTTGGACATAAAAGATGGAGCTTTCCATTTAGTGGAACGAGCTCCTGGTGTAAGCGTGGAAGAGATTAAGGAAAAGACCGCTGGAAAGCTCGTTATTGAAGGTGATATTCCAGAAATGCGCTTGTAGCCTAACTGCTGTCTTGTTTATTTTCATAGTCAAGAAACTGTAAAAACAGCGAAGGGCTGCCTGATGATCAGGCAGCCCTTCTTTATTGGCTTAAAGCTGAAACGCTTTGGGGAAATTGGGGAAAGTCTCGACTTTACTCCAAAATCAATTTTACTAGTCGATTGTAAGTACCATGTTGTACTCTTATAAAGTACAAACCTGCTGGACGATTAATCATTCCTACTGTGGCCATATGCACTCCGCTCCAATTGGCCAGTACTTTCTGCATAATTTCTTGACCAGCTTGGTTGAAGATTTGAATTTCCAAGTCTTGCGCATCTGCCAATCCATGTACTTCAATTTTAAAGATTCCAGGTGTTGGGTTTGGCGAAAGAATCACTTGTGCTTGTCCTTCTTCAAAATCACCAATTCCTGCGAACGACTCTACATTTACAGTTCCTCCCGCTACACAATCAAAATTGTCACGAATGCGAGTTTCGTATTCTCCAGCAGAGAGTCCTTCAAAAACAGGAGATTCTTGATAAGAAGCTCCAGAATTGATGCTGTATTCAAACGGTCCCAAACCACCTTCAGCTTCTAGAATAATGGTTCCATCATTGGCTCCTCCTGCAGTTACTCCAGTAGCGCTTCCCGAATGCGTTAAGTTACAGTCCACATCAATACAGATATTACGCTCCACTTGTGATCCGAAATTCGGATTAATTAAACCAGCTAGTTCGGTTCCATCGGGTCCAAAAATGGAAAAATCGCCTGGAGCACCTGAATTCATTCCGTCGCCATAACTATCCTGCAATACAAAACGGAAACAACGTACAGAAGCACAAACTTCTTCTACATAAGTAAAGTTGGTAGAACTGTATGGGCCACCTGTAGCCAATACTTCTCCTGAGTCGCCATCTTCTAAAATCCAAGTAGTTTCATTCGGATATTGATCTGTTTTTATCTCAATGCGAATGTCTCCTTGATTAAAGTACGCGTAAAAGGTTTCACTTATGTTATCATTACCAAAAACACCATCAGGTTGTCCATTTGGTAAAGAAGTAAATACGAAAAGTCTGTTTTCTCCCTCTTCCAAATTAGTCAAAGCAATTTCGATTTGTCCCGTTTCCAATGGATCTATGCTTCCTGTCCAAATGAATGACTGGACTACTCCCGAGTTCAACTTGAAACTAACATTAAGCGTACTTAATGGATAAGCTCCGTCATTTTTCACCAATACTTGAACAGTTTTTTCGCTGCTACAAGCATCTGCATTTAGTCCCTCAATTGCTAGAACATTTGCATCAAAGGCTTCTCTTACTTTGAGCACTTCATTGATCGTATCGTTGAAACGCGCTTGATCAGAAGACCAATCTGTAAAGAACTTAAACTCATAATCACCCACCTCTCCTAAGTTTGCTGTGTTTGAGAAGGTATATTGAGCAGATTCACCTGGATTAAGTGTGCCTTCAAAGTTCTCACTGATGACTTCGCCATCAAATTCGTATCCTACCGAAATATTGGAGGCTTGTTCGTTACCATAGTTACTTATCTCAACAGTCAGTGAAGCAGTCTCATTGTTGCCCGTTATTCCAAAAGGGTTTACGAGTCGACTTACACCGACATCAAAGGCATCTTTATATACGGGGAATGCAGCGATAGAAGTTCTCCAATTAGAGAATCCAAAGTACTCTCCTGTAAACCAAAACTCGTTTTCACTTAAAGGGTCAACACTCATATGGAAATAATCGCCAAAACGATTAAAGTCATTAGCGCTTTGCCCTGCATTAAGGATTGTTTCATCGCAAGTCATTACTCCAAGCGGATCGCTGGCTCTACGTCCTGTCAATCCAATTCCTGGGAAAGTACTGGCATCGGTGATTCCATAACCTAATGCAATACTTCCTGCTCCGTCCATTGCAATGGTTGGTATAATTCTATTCTTAGAATCAGGAGCATGTGTTCCTTCTTGATGAATTTCCCAACCTCCATTCGGATATTTTCGCATTTCATACCAACGAATTCCTGCTCGAAAACCATTGTTTATCACGTTTACTGGATGGCATAGCACTAATGCTTCGTAATCTGCAAAACGTCGATACTGTACTTTGTTCATTATCGTCCCTTCTAGGGCATCGATATTTTCTGCTCCTGGCTGGTCCACACAGTTTCCAAAAGAAGCACAAACATTACTATTGAAAGGGACTGTGTTCAGGTTAACCGGACTGTCTACAAAAGAGTTATCTGGATCGTCCCAATCAATGTGGAAGTTATATATCTGAATTCTATCTTGCCCAGCATTGAAACCCCAAGCATCATCTCTTAGTCGTAAAATCATTCCGGGAGCACCGGGAGGTGGAGCAAGACGACCATCCCAATCTGCGGGCGTTGCTACTTGCCAAGTATCAGCTTGTCCCACTTTTGGGAAACCCATTCTCTGCACATCCGCATTAGCGGCTCCACTGTACATCTGTTCCTTATTAATAATATAGACAGGAATGTTTGGGTCGAACCCCTCGTTAGTCGTCACATATAGCCCATCCGACCAGATACCGTATTTCGGATAATCTGGGAAGCTAGGTGCTTGAAAGCGGTAAGCATACCATGATCCAAGAGGGTCACTGGTAGCCGAAACCACCATCATGAAATGGTCAGCACCTTGCGGTGCAAACTCTGTCAAAATCCATCTTTTCGCATGTTCATCATACAGCACGATTGGATCTCCTGCTCCTTGAAGACCAAATTCATCCCAAAAAGACTGCAAAGTTGAAGGACCAAAGACTGTTTCTCCATTGCGGTCAGAGATTCGGAATCGAGCTCCCGCTCCTGCATTGATCATTTGAATGTAGTAGTCGCGGCCAATCTCTCCAGAGGGATCTGGCGGCGCTACATTTGTGTAACCCAATCCGTTCACATCAACGGATGGAATAATTGGGCCGCCGTTGGCTTTATAGCTGCTTTGTGCAAGGGGATCATTGCCTTGCGGCAAAGCCATATCATTCAAAACAGGCAAGTTTCTTTTCTGCGGAAAGTTGGGAATGAGCTTTACATCTTTTCTGATGCTCCTCAAATCAGGGTCTCCTAATATCGGCTCTAAATCTCTCAAAGGCTTGCTCACAGCAATCAATTCTGCCTGTGAAACTTCTGCTCCTTCCATCACTTTATTCTGAGCTTCCATCGGAAGGCTCCAAAAAGTAAAGAGTATGAGGGTCAGGACTAAGGTGTATCTTGTATTCATAAGGTGTTTCCTTCGCTTCGAAAATAGTCAATTCGGCGATCAATCAATCTTAAAACGGCCATGGAGTTGGACAGAAAAGCCTGTTTTGACGCTTGGCTAACATGGTGAGCAAGGCTTTTAGTGCTAATATTTGCACCTACTTGTTTTCAGGCATCCCCAATGATCACAACTACTGACTGGAGTTAAACAAGGATTATAGAACAGAGTTCATGCTCTATTTGTTTTTCAGGAGAATCCATTGGAGCTGATTGAAAGCAGTTAAATTGAGCTAATCAGATTAGATTTGCGCTAAAACAAGAAATTTGTTCCAACAAGATATCATGATGCGTGAGTTGATGCAATTTGTTCGAATTGTCGTACAAAAGGTCGCAGGCATGCTTGAGTTGGGTCTCACTAGTGAGGCTGATTCTTTGCTAAACTCAACTGCTGAAAAAGGTTTGGGGATGAATTTAGAGGATCTCTTTTTGCTGAGCGATTCTGATTTGATAGCACTTACAGAAAGGGATGATTGGCAAGTGGAAAAGGTACAGATTGCTGCAGATTTACTTATTGCTCAAGGCAAGCTGGAGAGAAAGCTAGGTAATGAAAAACGAGCAAGGCTTCATTTCAGAAAGGCTCTAATGCTGTTGAATCACTTAATAAAAACGAGTCCTACATTTTCCCTTGAATGGGAAGCGTCACTTGATCGTTGCAAAACCCTTTTAAAATGAAAATGCTCCGCGATGGAATCGTCTTGTTTTTTCTGATCGTTTTAGGAATCACGATCAACAAAATGACGAGTTCGAAAGAGGCTTCGGACCAGAAGGAAGACCTAGAAGAATCTTCAGAGATGGTAAATACTGATAGCCTTACGGTTGATAGTACAACTTCCAAACAACCGGTAGACAGCCTAAATTTAAAAACGAAAATGATGGACACAACTGGAATTTGGGGACAGCCAAAAGTCAACATTGTTACGCTAGGAGTAAAAGACCTTAAAAAGAGTCGAGCATTCTACGAAGAAACATTAGCTTGGACTTGCTCTTCCGCAAGTTCCGAAACCATCACATTCATTCAAGCAGGAGCTACTGTTTTGGCTTTGTACCCTCTAGCTGCTTTACAAGCAGAAACTGGAAAGAAGGGCGAAGATCCAACTATCGGAACAACACTCGCTTACAATGTGGGAAGCGAAAAAGAAGTAGATCAGATTTTCGATTTTTTGGCACAAAAGAATGTCCGCATCACAAAGAAACCCTCGAAAGTTTTCTGGGGAGGCTATAGTGGCTATTTTGAAGACGTAGACGGTTATTCTTGGGAGGTCGCCTTTAATCCATTCTTTCCACTTAATAAAAAAGGAGAAATTGTTTTACCCTTATAAATTTTTCAGCGTTTTGCTTCTTTGCTTTACTGCTGTATTTTTTGGTATTTCATGCAATGAAGAAATCCCAAAGCTTGATCCTACAGAGCATCCAATAGTTGCTCGTTGGAGAATAAACACTTCTTTTGGATCCAGGTACATAAACGGCTTTTGGCAAGAAAGTGAAAATGGTGTAAACAATAATGGAACAGTTGAGTTTAGGGACAACGCATGGGGAACCTTTGATCTAGGTTTCAACCTTCTTGACTCCAGCTATGTTTTTCAAGAAGAATTTACTTGGATAAATACAGATACTGCTGTTATTTTCAATCAAGACTGGCCAAATCAATTTCACTGGAACATTAATTCTTCAAATGCCAACCTACAATCATTTCAGTTTGGATTTTTCGAAAATGATAGTACTGATGTGTTGATAACACTTGGGTTTTCGAGGGCAGAATAGCAGTTATTTTCAAAGAAATTAATTACAGCTATTCCCTTTTTTTTTCTCCCCATTTTGTTTGATATTTATTAAAACAAGAAAAGGGCGATCACTGATCGCCCCCTGAGTAGAAGTTACACTTCCATAGTTGTTTCTTATTGCAAATTTAACGAATTATTTCTACAAAACCTGTTTTAGTTTGCAGATCATTTTCATTCTTATAGGTCAATTGATAAAAGAAGGTGCCTTGACCAAATTTCTCTATACTTCTATCTGCTCCCGATAATTGACCTCTAATTATATTTTGATCAGAAAATACCATTTGCCCGTATCGATTAAATACTTCAATGGAAACTTCCCCTGAATCAAAACACTCCATTTCATTTTTCACTAGCCATTGATCATTTATTCCATCAAAATTCGGTGATATTAAATTGGGAATAACCATGGCATCCAAGCTACATTTCGCCAGCGTTCCTGCTTGCTGCTGGGCTTGAGCACCTTCACAATTAGGATTTATTTCCATTAAAACATTGGTATTTTCACAGAAACCATTAGGCTCGCATGCTTCAATATTTATTTCTTCATTCCCAACAAATCCAGCATTAGATGAATAAGAAAAACAATTGTTTTCGCCTAATACAATCACTCCGCCAGCACTTGCTTCCACCTCTTCAATTTCCACATTTTCGATGCAAAAATCAATACACAATTCCAATGTTTCCTGAGGACCAATGCAATGTTGCTGTGGTAATATTTCACATGATCCCAAGACCATTACATACACTTTTGTTCTGTCACTATCATTATTGCCATCACAAACTGTGTAAGCAAAAATATCGAGCCCCACAAATTCAGGATCAGGTGTATAGGTGACTGTACCATCGCTGTTCAAAACAGCTGTACCATGATTTGGCATGAGGTCATTAATTATTGGACAAACGTCTAATCCATCGTCATCAGGATCTTCGTCGTTGGCGAGAACATCAATGGTAATTTGCTGTCCTTGATCCGTAAATACTTGATCATTGTTTGCATCAGGAATTTGATTACAAATTTGGCTTTCAATGTTAACTATGCCTTGAGCTGTATTTCCATTTTGATCACAAATTGTGTAAGTAAAAGAATCGTCTACTCCCCAAGCAGATTGATAGACTAAATATCCATCGTATAAAAATACATGCCCCCATTCTGGGTCTGCGTCACCTGCTTCATAATCTAGGCATAAACTAATATTGTCTCCAATATCATTATCAAGAATAAATAAATCCATGTCAGCGTTTTCACAAATATTATACGCGTCGGGATTTGCAATTAATTCCGTTTGATTCTCTTGACAATTAGGATCGTCGGCAGCCAATCTAATAACACTCACCGGATTCGATAACGAAAAGCAACCGTTAATATCTGCGACCAAATCAGATGGGATATCAATGCTATCGTAAGCTACTGCCCAAATTAGACAAGTCCCAGGCGGAGCACCATCAAATGAAAACTCTGGATCACTAGTGGGTCCAGCCAAAATAGTAGTGGCAGTTCCATCGGTCACCAAGTAAGCAATATTATTACCCTCAGCTCCAGATAGACTTACATTGATTGTTTCAGATTGCCCTAAACAAACTTCAGTAATTGTGCTTGTGGATCCTGCTATGCTTAGATTTCCTCCATCAACATCACAAGGGCCATCAGCACAATTCGCACTAATTGTTAAGTGCGCTGTTTGCACAAAACAATCTTCGCTCGTTTCGAATACGATTATTATTTGGTCAGTATCTCCTTCTTGCAAAGTAGCATATGGGGTATACTCCACACAACCATTTGACAAAGGCTGTATATCACAACCAATCTCAGAACTTGCAGAATAAATGTTCACGTTCCCATTGATTCCACAATCTGATGGGCAAATCAATATTGAACTATTCACATTCGTGCATAAAATCAAATTATCACAAAATGATAACACTCCATTCTCACAAGCGCTAGAGCAAGTGATTACATCACAGGAAGCTCCTGTCAAGTCAATGTCCCCACAAATGGTTCCACCACCGATAATCAAATCGCCATATATACTATAGATATCTGGATAGTTCAAAGGATTAAAATCAGCTGAATTCCAAACGATTTGATGAATTCGATATACTCCAATGGGCAAGTTCGGAAAGGAGGGGGTTTCGCTGATGTCGAGTATTGATAAACCGTTATTTGTTGTTAACAGGTAAGCCGCTTCAAAGCCTTCGGGCACCTGTGCACTTCCTTCAATATTAGCAGTCAATGTTTCCCCGAGGCATAGCGCTTCCCCTTCAAAAGAAAGACTAGCTACAGCAGCATCACATTGAGCATTTGCCTGAAAAGCAAATAACATTGTGACACTCATGCACAATAGCTGCACTAAGCGTTTTTTGAGTTTGTTTTTACATCTATACATCATCGTCAAGTTTCATCTCCGTCTGTTCACATCTCTCTCCTCACAATCCACGAATCGCTAGATAGGGAAAATTTCAGACGAATCATTTAACAGCATTATGTTGATAATCAACAAATTCATTGTTGATTGAATCGGTTGGTATAGACTAGCACTTCTTTACCATTACCTGATGCCTGTGTGGCTTACTTTTGGCATTATCTACCGCGTTAGGTTCTACAAGAATTTTACCAACAATGATTTTTACTAATAAATCTTTCTGCCATGTTTCTAAAAGTATATAAAGGGGATATTCGAATAGCCTCCCATTCAGAAGAATTAAATCGAGGTTTCAGATATGGAGATGGCCTATTCGAAACCATAAAAGTCGCTTATGGTCAGATAGTTAATGGAGCAGCCCATGTATCTCGATTGAACCGTTCTTGTTTGCGAATTGGTTTAGGATTCGAGCCAGCTTTCACTCTAGAATCTCTGCGGCAGATTTACGATAGATTCGAAAATCAAGTTTCTGTACATGGAAAACTGCGCTTGTGGTGTTTCAGAGCCGGGGAAGGAAACTATGGTCCGGAATCTTCCGAACCAATTATCTGGGCGGCCTTCTACCCTGCTGAAAAAGGCAAATTCGAACTTCAAGAACAGGGTTTACGTTTGGGCATTTACAGAGACGTACCATTATCTTACACTAAACTCTCTGGTTTAAAAACAATGGGCGCTCTTCCATACGTTTTGGCCGCAAGATTTGCCCAAAAGGAAGGTTTTGATGAAGCCGTCTTACTAGATCGAGAAGGATTCGTCGCTGAAGGCATTTCCAGTAACATTTGTTTGCTAATAAATGGAGAATTGATGGCAGCTAGCCTTTATCAAGGCGGCGTTGATGGCTGTATGATGCGACGAATAGAAGAAGTTGCTGGTAGCTTAAGCATCCACTTTTATCGATCTTACATCAGCATCAAAGATTTAGAAGACTGTGACGCGATTTATCTCACAAATGCTATTCAAGGTATTCAATGGGTACATCAATTCAAAGACAAAACCTATAACAGCGGCATTGCTTCGAAATTGATTGCAGCACTAAATATACGTTTACAAGATCCTGTCTAGAAACAAGAAAACTACACGGAAAATTTGATCCATTCAAGGACTAAGGTCTATTGAAATTCAAATACTCTAAGATCGCGGCTTGATACTTTCTCCATGCTTCTTCTTGCTTCACATCTTCGAAAAGATTGCCTTTGATCTCATTGCGCTTCGCAAAATAAATGCGACTTTTCCATGCAATCGCTCCAAGTAGCAAAAAGATAAAAGGTACGAGAAAAGCAAAGAACAAGGAAGAAGTCAAGTAGGCAATAAAAAGGAAAATAAAAGCGAATACAATAATTGTAATAACTGGAGCTAGAACCATTTTCACCCCATTATGAAATTGGTGATCTTTGAATGCCTTCTTAACAATCCAGTCAGTCGAATAAAATATTGGGCTCCAGAAAAAATTACCGAGAAATGTAAATGGGCTCAATAAAATATAGATAAAGTTATTTTCTGCTTTTGATTGCTCATGATTCTCATCAAGGCTAGCAGCTGGAAGATTGTTTTTTTTACAGAACTGCTCAAAGATTAGCCATTCTTCAATAAATGCCTTCTCTTTTTCGGGATAATGTATCGAAAGGTCTTGACATTTATTCAGGAATTGAATTTGCTGCTTCCATTGGGGGTTTTGAATCTTAATGAACGATCGTCGCATCCTATCGTAAATAGGGTAATTTTCTCCTTTAGGAATATGAACAAGACCTTCCAAAATACCTACCATAAGATCTTTGCGAATTTCATTGTATGCTTTTTGAGGCTTTGCTTCGTAAGAATTTTTATAGTTATTTAAAGGTATCGGTTTGGCGATATGCACCATTAAAGCTCCTTGGAATAAATCGTGCTTTTCGTAATTGATGGCTATTGGTACTACTTTAATATCGGTCTTAAAATTAGCTTCATTGGCTGCCTGAAATCCGATTCTTGCAAAGCCCTTTTGCAAATTGCGCAAACGATATTGATCGCTGTGATTTCCCTCTGGAAAAATCAATATTGCTCCTTTATTTTGAAGAATTTTTGCACATTTGTCAAAAGTAATTTGATTCTTCGCTAAAATGTCTACTCCATCACGTGGACGAAACACTGGAAGCATTTTTATTTGATCCAAAAACCAAAGTACCCATTTACCAGCAAAGACATCTGCTCTCGCTAATGACACGATTGGTCGATCAAAAATGCATCCTAAAATGATGGCATCAACAAAAGCATTCTGATGATTAGGTGTAAGAATAATACCAGATTGATCAGAAATTTTCTGCGGGTCACCAATCACTTCAATTTCTCGATAATACCACTTAATCACAATACGCAAGCAAGCTCGAAAGAATCGATAGATCATCCTCTTTTATTAGTTGGTCTTCTTTTTTGACCATATGAAGGCTATAGTTAAACCTGCTACCATATGCCAAATACCCCACCATGCTGCAACCACAGCCATGGGACCGAATGCCAAAGATTCTTGAAAAAAACCAAATATCAAAACCAAGCCCAAACCACTGTTTTGAATACCTGTTTCAATAGCAAGGGTTCTTCTTGACTGCTCAGGCAAAGCAAAAAGGTATGCTAAAATATAACCTCCTGACAAGGCCAAAAAATTGTGAAGAAACACTATACCGAAAATACCTCCAATGTATTTCATAAATGAATCTACATTCGAAGAAAAGGCGATTACAATAAAAAGCACAAAAATTGCGATGCCCAACTTTCGGATTATTCCAGCCAACTTTTCCGCCCATTCTACATGAACAAAACGAAACAGCATTCCTAAAATTAATGGCACTCCTAATAGTAGTAGGACTGTTTGAAATATGTCCCAAAAGCTCAAGTGCAATTCTTTTAAAAGCAAGCCAGTGTCTGGCAATATACCTCCCCAAAATGAGAAACTAAATGGGGTCATAAAGATGGCGCTGAGTGTGGCTATTGCTGTCAGGGAAATAGACAAGGCAGTATTTGCTCCTGCTAAGCGAGCGATAAAGTTGCTGACGTTTCCCCCTGGACAAGAAGCAACCAAGATCATTCCTAGAGCAAGACCGGCCGGTAGGTCAATAAACAGTCGCAAAAAGAGTATCAGTAAAACGGTAACAGCGGGCAGATAGATGAACTGAGAAAAGAATCCCAACAAGACCGACTTCGGCGTTTTGGCGACCTCCAAAAAGTCTCTCCATTTCAGCTCTAAGGCAATTCCAAACATGATGATGCCCAAGGCAACATTCATGAGCATTAGGCTTCCTTCTTCGAAGTGTAATTGAGCGTCTAGGAGTTCTTCCACTACTTTTTCCTTGGATGCTCTAATGGTCGGATACTATTCTTCATCTAGTTCTTCGCTGTTCGTTCTCATTTATTACCTCTAAATGAGCTGTCTTTCTAGTAAACTCGCCGCCACTTTACTGGAGAAGTTTGCCGAAATTGGCTTGACACTTTTATTAGGCTTTCGCAATGCAACTTAGCCGTCTTATCTTAAGCGTCATATTCAAATCTAATCAAATGAAAGACTTCTTTTTCATTTTTGCCGCACTTTGCACGGTAATTTGCTCTGCTCAGTCGAATGAAGCGGACTTGCGATCCATTCCACTTTCTGGAACTGTGAATGTTCGTGAAATCGATACTGACTTTTTTCCTAGTCTAATAAATTACGAAATCCCTTCTCCCGGAGGAGATTCTTACCGTGATTACTTAACTAGTATTAAGCGAAAAATGCAGCCAAGCGGTGTTGGCAATTTTCAAAAGACCCCAGAAGAGGAAATCCCTATTATACAGGAAAGCTTCGAGGTTTTGGACTTGGCAAATGCGGGCACCCCTAACGATAACGATCTAAGTATTTCCAATGATGGAAAGATGATTGTTGTGATCAATTCCCTAATACAAATGTGGGATGTTTCTGGAGAGACTCAAGAACTGCTAGGCAATTTCTCCTTACAGGCTTTTTCTAGCCTGCTGGGTGAATACGCTCTCGCCTTCGACCCCAAAACCGCTTATGATCCCATTGCGGATCGATTTGTTATCACGTTTTTGAACGATTACGATTCTTTTGGCTCGCGCATTGTTATGGCATTTTCGAAGACGAATGACCCAATGGGCGAATGGAACTTGTATGAGATTCCTGGTAATCCACTCGATAATGATAAATGGAGTGATTACCCGATGATCTGTTTTACGCAAAACGAGCTTTTCTTAACGATGAATTTGTTGATTGACGAGCCCGGCATTAGCTGGCAATTGGGCTTCCACGAAACCATCATTTGGCAAATCGATAAGATTTCTGGTTATCTAGGTGAAGACTTGGATACTCGACTGCACAGTGGCGTGGTTTTTTATGATGAAAAACCTGTGCGTAATTTGATTCCTGTTAAGGGAGGCTCTGGCTTGAAAGGACCGAATCAATATTTCTTGTCTAATCGAAATTTTGATATTGCAAACGATAGTATTTTTTTAATCGAGGTGACGGGACTTTTGGATGATCCGGAAACGGAAGTAAAGGTAGATGTGCTAGTAGCCGATCAAGACTATGGTGTTCCTCCTTTTGGAAAGCAAGACGGAGATCGTGAGTTAGACACTAATGACGGAAGGATCCTGGGTGCCTTTTTGGAGGATGAGCGAATTCACTTTGTTTCAAACAGCTATGAACCCAACACTGGCTTGTGTGCAATCTATCATGGAACTATTAACAATATTGATTCGAATCCAAGTTTAACTGCTGCTTTCATTTCGGACGATACCCGTCATTTAGCCTATCCAAATCTTTCCTATTCTGGGCAGCTTAGTGGAGATGATCAGGCAATCATAAATTTCCTTTACTCAGGTCCCGATGACTATGCGGGTAACGCTTCCGTGTTTTATAATGACGGCAACTATTCACCGATAGAGGTCTTGAAAGATGGAGAGTATTTTATTGGTTCTTTCGGTAGTTCTTATTCAAGATGGGGCGACTATACAGGAAGTCAAACTAAATACAATGAACCTGGAGTAGTTTACACCGTAGGATCTTGGAGTAGACAAATTGGAAGTGGCTCTCTTCCTCTAATTTCAGGAAAGGCCCGCTCTTGGGTGAGCGCATTGGCATCGCCGTTCACTGATTTTACCGGAATAAGTTCCTTGAAGAAAAAAGAAGAGCTTAAGCTTTATCCTAACCCAACTGTTGATCGATTTGTACTACAATTTAAAATGGAATCTAGCAGCTATGCTACTATCAAACTATATGATCAGCGCGGTTCGATTGTCACGATACTTACAAGACATAAGATAAAACAAGGCCTAAATGAATTCAGTTTCGACACTAGAGACCTAATAAAGGGTATTTACCTTATCAAGGTGGAAACGGAAGCGGGAGTAATTAGTCAAAAACAGTTGATTGTCAGATAATTGAT